>JAJRTW010000108.1 GCA_024278075.1 Bacteroidota bacterium
CTGTATTTTGCCTTAGATAACGCTGGTTTAGATACAATTTCGTATCATAGCAATTATTATAATATTACTTGTCATTCCGGACCCCGTCCGGAATCCATCTTAATATAGCCACATAGCACGTGAATACTGGATTCTGAAACGAGTTCCGCAATGACAAATCATAATTATTAGGTATAAATTAGGAACGCCTTTTATTTTTAACCGACAAATCATAATTATTAGGTATAAATTAGGAACGCCTTTTATTTTTAACCGGACACTACTGATTTAGAGTCACTTATGTCCGGTTAACATAATAATGACGGATATAACCGCTTTAACCTTATTCCCAAACACCGAAGCTAAGTGAATACACAGTAGATGTCATACTGTATCTATTTCATTCTCTCTATCATAAGTTTATAAAAGTAGCTATTTATTCATTTTTCCTATTGCCGGGGTATCTGCCCTTCTGTCAAATATTCTTCTGGAAATAAAGCTTTGAAATAAAACCCCAAAAATTCTGGATATTTTAAATTATTTATACCCAAATAAAAACAATTGCCATTTTCCTGCATTAATGATTATTTTTGTTTTTTATCGATAGTGTTATCATCTAAAGACAAAGGCAGATATGAAACGTACGCTGATTACATCCGCATTACCTTATGCCAATGGCTACTTGCACCTGGGCCACTGCGCCGGAGCTTATTTGCCGGCCGATATGTATGCCCGGTTTTTGAGATTGAGCGGCGAGGACGTGTTATATGTCTGCGGTTCCGATGAGCATGGCGTGGCAATAACAATAGCCGCCGATAGGGAGAAAGTCCACCCAAAAGATATTATCGATAAATATCACAAATCCAATAAGGCGGCATTCGATAAATTCGGCATGAGCTTTAATGTATATTCCCGCACCTCGATGCCCGAACATCACGAAACCGCACGTGAATTCTTTGAAGATTTTCTGGCAAAAGGAATACTGCTCGAAAAGGAAGATGAGCAATTCTACGACCCCGAAGCAAAGATGTTCCTGCCGGACAGGTATGTGGAGGGAATCTGCCCGAATTGCGACAGCTGCGGCGCCCGCGGCGACCAATGCGACAGCTGCGGCGCCTATTACGATCAATTGGAGCTGAAGCAGCCGAAAAGCCTCGTGTCGGGCAAAACTCCGATAGTCAGGAAAACGATTCACTGGCACTTTGAATTCCAGCAGTTCCAGCAATTCTTAGAGGGTTATATCGAAGGCCATTCCGGGGAGTGGAAGGATAATGTAATTCAGCAGTCCAGAAGCTGGCTCAAACAGGGGCTGTCGGAAAGAGCAATCACTCGCGATATGGACTGGGGAGTAAAGATTTCGGGCCTTAATGGTGTTCCGGAAGACAAAGCCGTCGGCAAAGTTCTTTACGTTTGGTTCGAGGCCGTACTGGGCTATATATCGGCTACAAAAGAGTATTTTAACAGAGACAATGGAAGCAATAATAAGGATTCTGAAAATAAGGGACAGTGGAAAATCTGGTGGCAAAACGAGGATACGGACTATATAGCCTTCATCGGCAAAGACAACATAGTGTTCCATACGCTGCTGTTCCCGGCTATGCTTCATGCCCGCGGCGAGGGCTATATCCTGCCGGCCAATGTTCCGGCTAACGAATTCCTGAACCTCGAGGGCCGGAAATTCTCTAAATCCAAGAACTGGAGCATCGACCTTCGGGATTTCATTAGCGATCAGCCCGAATCGCATAATATTGATGCACTTAGGTATACCCTGGCGATGAACTCGCCCGAAACTAAGGATGCAGATTTTACTTGGAAAGATTATCAGGCAAGGAACAACAACGAGCTTTCTGCTATACTTGGGAATTTTGTTAACAGGGTGTTCCATTTCGTACATAAAAATTTTGATGGGAAAGTTCCGGAATTAACGGGTGATTACAGAGATTTCGCTGATAACTGGATAGCATTGTGCGAGGCTTTGAACAAGGCCGGCGGGAATACTTCGGACGAAGCCATTGCTAATGTCAGTGATGAAATAAAGGCAAAGTTCGGTGATAATGATTTCCTCTTGCTTACATCCCTTTGGAAAGGATTCCACAGTGCCGGGTCGCGGTACAATAAATTCAGATTCCGGGATGCTGTCACCGAATCTATGAACGCAGCCCGCGCCGCAAATAAATATTTCAATGACGAAGCGCCGTGGAAAGCATCAAAAACCGATCCGGATTCCTGTGCAAAGACACTATTCGTATGCTGCCAGGTTGTTAATTCATTGTCGGTTTTATTTGCTCCGATTGTGCCTTTTGCATCGGAAAAGATACGCAATATGCTTAACCTGAAATCTTATACGGGGAAACCGGGCGAATTGATTTCAAATCATTGGATTGATGCCTGCCTGCCGGAATTAGAAGAAGGGGCAGAGATTAATAAACCGGAGTTATTGTTTATCAGGGTTGAAGATAAATTTGTTGAGGGGCAAGTGGCCAGGCTTGGAGGGTCTTGAATTGCGAGGGAGCAAGGAAAGCAAATTATCATCGGCGAGCTAAAGCAATCTATTGCGAGCACGTGGCAATTGACTTGCAGCTTGCGTCCATCGACTTCAATAATAATATACTTAGGTTGAACTCAAAAAGTATCAACTAA
Source organism: Bacteroidota bacterium (assembly GCA_024278075.1). Lineage (GTDB taxonomy): Bacteria > Bacteroidota > Ignavibacteria > Kapaibacteriales > UBA2268 > JAJRTW01. The sequence continues at coordinate 2,620 of JAJRTW010000108.1, forward strand.
TAATAATTAAGGTAGTTATAGAAGATATCCAACAACAAAGTGCAAGGAATATAATTTATTATGCTCGAAAACCTTGCAGAAAGTATGACAACCCCCCTGCTGGCCTGGCTCACTTCCCCCTTTTTTAAGGGGAAATCTAAGTTATTGTAATTTCAACTATTTCCCCCTTAATAAAGGGGGATTTAGGGGGTTGTTTTTTCCTTATTATTGCAAATGTACTAATAATTTTATCTTAGTCGACTTTTTGAGGAAGCCCTGCTTACTCAACATTCATATCGACCAACTTAGGGCTGTGGCCGTTACGTTTAATTGGAATAGAGAATGCAAAAGTAGACCCCATGCCAACAGCACTTCGCACCCATACTTTACCGTCGTGAGCTTCGACCAGCTTTTTCACAATCCACAGGCCTAAACCCGTGGATGATTCTCCTGCGGTTGGCCTGGCGCTTAGCTTCGAGCCCCTTCTGAATGCCTGCTTTACATCATCTTCCGATAAGCCCAGGCCGTTGTCGCTCACTTCTATTACAATCGAATCCTCAACCTGGGAGGACTTAATCCTAACGGCTCCGTTCTTAGGTGTAAATTTTATTGCGTTTGAAACTAAGTTGTCAATTACCTCGCCGATTTTTTGAGCATCAAATTGCGCCGATGGCAGTTCATCGGGAAGGTCAAGCAAAAATGAAATCTTTTTATTCTCAGCGGCTATCTTGTTTCTTTGGAAGACATCTTTAACAATTTCATTTAGGTTGTTCTTTTCAATGAATAGCTTCATGCTTCCACCCTCAAGTGCCAATATTCGGGAAACTTCTTGCGATAAAATAACTATTTGGCTGGTGGTTTCGACAATGTCGTCAATTACTTCCTGCTGCTCAGAAGCAGTCAAATCATAAGAACGAAGCAGCTCGACTAAGCTCTTAATCAAATTGGCCGGATTTTTAATATCATGAATTACTATGGCAAAAAGATCATCTTTCTGGTCCTGCAATTCTTCAAGTTCCTTTTTGCTTTTCGAAAGTTTCGCGACACTATCTTCGAGTTCGCTATTCTTTGTTGCCAAATCAACGCCTCGTGCGTTCATAGCATCTATTTGGCCTCGCAGAGCAGAAAGCTCGGCCTTCAGTTTGCCGTTTTCAACTATGATTCTATCCGCGTCCGTATTGCTATTATCTTTCATTGTTTTATCTTTTATATCTTTTAATATTTTTTTCATCTTCTTATGTTTCGAACGGCTAAAGGCAAATGCAAATACCAACGAAAAAGCAAGCCCCGAACCAACCGCCAAACCAAAAGTATATAAATCGAACGGGCCAAATGTGGCCGGATGCTCCTGCCGGTAGAAATTTATCAGGCTGTCTTTGGATATTTGATTCTTTGAAAGTAATTCTATTTTTTTGCCTAATTCTGTTTCCCGGTTGTCCACGCTGAATCTGATACTAATCGGATTGGTTTTCCATTTCCTCTCCAGATCGAAAGCATAAACGGTGAACTGATAATCATCCTCGCGAAGATTCCTGTACATTGCTACCGGCGAACCAACAGAGCGAATCGAGGAATCACTCTCGGTTTTCAGCATAATCCTGAAGAGGAATGGTTTCTTCTCCGAATTGCCAACATTGCAATGGTAATAAAATGTAATCGAATCGGTGTCGGCAAAAACCAAATCGCCGGGGCTATTAATATCGGTCGATATCCCGTTAACCTCTATATTATCAAAGACTACCTTAGTTTGTTGATTGTTTTGTCCGTACGAGTAATTTATTCCAAATAATATACTCGAAGCAACGAATAAAGCAACAACATTAGCGATACGAATTTTATTATAAAGGAACATAGCTATCTATTATCTATATTTAAAAATGTATTACTCAGTTTCAAATGCCTTTTTTCTCTTAAGGAACGCCTGGTGCCTGATTTTGAACTTTCTGGCATTCTTGGATCTCTTATTTTGCAATCCGGTATCCGGCAGCCTGCTGTCGGGCAATCCGCGCTTAAGCAATCCCTCAATAACCCTTTTTATATCGAAGAAGGTTGAAAACGGATAATGCGGCAGGCGCTCGGCGTTGCAATAAGCCGCCAGTTTTCCCTTTGCAAAAATAATATCGGCATGTTCGGCAGCACAAAAATCCGAATGCCCGTCGCCGATATATATCAAAATATCGCTTTCGCCCGAGCCGTTCAGCATTGAATTCCGCTTGCACGAGGCCGCCATGCAACCGCAGGATTCACTTGCATACGGGAAAACAGCGGCAGGCTTTTTACTATTTTCAAATAACAATTTATTACTGTACACTTCAATCCAGTCCAGGCTGTGGCATCCCAATATCGCATCTATATAAGTATCGAATCCGTCGCTTAAGACTGTAAGATTTATTTCGTTTTTCCTGCAGAATTCAGCAAAAGTCTTGAAATTCGGGTCAATTCCGCAACAAAGAGCGAAATCAATTAAATCCTGCCGGCTAACACCTTCGTCCAGGTTGTCACAAAGTTTATGCCAATAATCATATATTGTTATTTTATTTTCGAATAGCCGGGTGTGGAACGGTTCGATTCTGCCAAATTTAATAAATATTTCGTCGCCAATGTCCTTCAGAGCAATTGTTCCGTCGAAATCCGAGAATACGGATATATTAGTGAAGCTCTGAGTGTCAAGTAGTTCTTGCATACAGATATGAGGATTAATGAATGTATTTTCACCAACAAAAATAAGTAAAATTATCGTATATTCATTAACTTATAATCCCGCTAAATAATAATAAGGTATAATTTGAACGAACTATCAAAACGTATATTAGTAGCGGCCATAGGCGTTCCTTTTGCGATAGCGTTGTTTTATTCCGGAGGCGTTATTCTGCTGTGCGGGGTAATAATCGTATCAGCGACAGCCCTTTGGGAATATTATATCATGGCAGAAAAAAAGGGTTTCTATCCGATTAAAAGGCTTGGGGTTTTAGCCGGAATAGCCCTCCAGGCGGTGTTCTATATATTCTATTCTGATAGAGACTGGTTCGGGCTGTTCTTAGCTTTGATGGTATTATTAATAATATTTGCCATTTTAACTTTGGCGGCATCACTATGGCGAAAGCATGGCAGCGCCATAGCAGGCACAGCCGCAACATACGCCGGCGTTTTCTACATACCTTTCCTTCTATTGTCCTTAATTATATTGAGAGATTTGCAGCCCGTCACATCAACAATCCTTATGGAGAGGCAAATCGGATTCGGCGGGCTTTTGAATACGCTTTCCATCACCCGTCCCGAATGGGGGGCATGGTTGTTATTAAGTGTTTTCATTGGTGTTTGGGTTTGCGATTCGGCGGCGTATTTCGTTGGTAAGGCAATCGGCAACCGCAAGCTTTTCCTGCGGCACAGCCCCAAAAAGACCTGGGCAGGAGCTGTCAGCGGCTTCTTCGGCGGGATAGCAGGTTTTACTTTGACGATGTATTTATTGGTGCCTATGTTCCCGTTGTGGCATTCGATAATAATCGGCATGATGATAGGAATATCCGGCCAGTTGGGCGATTTGGCGGAGTCGCAATTGAAACGTGATGCGGGGGTGAAGGATAGTTCTGCCATACTGCCCGGCCATGGCGGGGCGCTCGACAGGTTCGACAGCTTATTGTTCGTCGCTCCGCTTATTTTGGTGTATTTGCTTTTGGCGGCAATTTATTCATAACATTGAAATCAATCAAATCGAAACTTTTTTGAATTATATGTGTCTTTACAATAGCATGTTTGTTTCATAAGGCATATCTTCACTTGCGTATACCATTTCAATATACAACATTATTAACATTGTTTATCCTGAGCAGTTTTTCTTTTGGGAATTCGGTCGAGGGGCGTGCAGTGGTGATTAGCGCCGAATTCAACAAACCGGAAATGGCGGTATATCTATCCTGGGAGCCAGATTCCAATGCAAAGGAATATATCATCGTAAGGAAGCTAAAAGAAGCTCCGAAATTTATTGATACCCTGGCTGTTCTTAATTCAATGGCCATAAGTTATATTGATGAAAATGTTAGCGAAGGGGTCAGCTACGAGTACGGGATATTCAGAAATGCGGAATTTTTATACGAAGAAGGCGGTGAGACAAAGACATTTTATTATCAGGGATACGGATATATAAATGTCGGGATAGAGCTTGAGGCTGTTGAGAAAAGGGGCAATGTCTTATTGCTTGTCGACAATACCGTGGCGCCTCTGCTACAAGATAAACTCGAGCGATTCAAGATGGACCTTGCCGGCGATGGCTGGGGTGTGATAGCCTACGAGGTGCCAAGGGCCGAGCGGTTCAATCCGAAGGCGGTTCGGAATGTGAAGGAATTGATTCTTAATACTTATCACAGATTGAACACTGATTTACGGACGGTGGTTTTATTCGGCCGGGTGCCGGTGCCGTATTCGGGTAATTATGCGATTGACGGCCATTTCGAAGACCACAGCGGGGCATGGCCGACCGATGTGTATTACGGAGAATTGAACGGCAGGTGGACCGACGATTCGACAACGTACAATGTAACGGGATATGAGCCGAGGATATATAATATTCCTTATGACGGAAAATTTGACCAGACCATAGTGCCAACCGAAATTGAGCTCGAAGTTGGCAGAATCGATATGCTTGGCCTGAAATATTATGAAGATGATGAAAACAGTCGCTCTGAGATTGACCTGCTTGAGATTTACTTAGACAAGAACCATGACTACAGGCACAAGAAAATCCAAACCCCGCACCGTGCAATAATTGACGACCGTTGGGGCTTGGTAACCTCCGAGGCCTGGGGGGCCAATCCGTTGAGTAATTTTACTTCGCTGCTTGGCAAATCCAATGTTGAAACCGGCAGAATCAGGTCGAAATTAGAAGAGGAAGGATATTTATTCTTATGGGGCGGAAGCCAGGGGGCATTTAATAATTTATGGGATGTGGCATACGCCCATGAGTATGCAGCCGGCAATCAGTATGGCGTATTTACCTTTTATTTCGGTTCGCTGTTTGCCGATTGGGATGTTCGGGATAATATGCTGCGGAGTGCGATAGCGTCTTCTCCATCCATACTGACATCTGCGTTTATGGGCAGGCCTTTTTGGTTTATTCACCACATGGGATTGGGCGGGACTATTGGCTATTCGACGATTGTAACTCAGAATAATTTCTCAACATATCCGAGCACAGCTGCCGAAGGCAGGCGATCTAACCACATTGCTCTTATTGGCGACCCCACGCTAAGGATGCACATTGTTGAGCCGCCATCGAGTTTATCGGCTGTGGAGAGTGGAGAAGTAATTAATCTATCCTGGTTGCTGCCATCGGAAATTCCTCTTGGTTATCATATTTACAGATCAGCAAATGCCTACGGACCGTATATTAGATTAAATGAAGAAATTACAACTGAAAATCAATTCGCAGACATTGAGCCTTTGGGCGGGCATGCGGTTTATATGGTTCGGGCAATCGTATTGGAAGAGGCCGCCAGCGGGACTTACTACAACCTGAGCCAGGGTATATTTGCCAGCCCTGACGGCATGGTTGCAGTTAGTGATTTCATCTCGAAAGAAAGTGATTTGAAGATCAGTCCGAACCCTGCCAGTTCCTGGGTAAACATTGAGTTCGAGGGGCCAACGAATGAAAATTCAAAGATTGAGATATTTGATTTGAACGGAACTTTGGTTAAAGAATTTAATGGATTTACAAATAATGTCATCTGGGATTTGAATAACAGCCGTGGCGATCTGGCCTTGCCCGGTATTTATATATTGAGATACTCCGACGGTAAAATCAGTATCATTTGCAAGTTAACAGTTGTTCGATAGTGGCCGCTGGTTGTCAGTCGCTGGACACTGGTCGCTGGCCGCTGGTGATATGACATTCATAATATTCAGGTACATATTATGTGAATGGTTCTCATTTTTAACCGGACACCACTGACATTAAAGGCGTTTGAAAAAGCTATGTTTGTCTTAATACCCCTGAGCCTATAAACAATATAAAGGACTTAGGCTGTTCAGCATAAGTCCTTTTTGAATTCTGGCTGTGATTTGGCTGCTGATCAGCCATATTCTTTAGTAGTCACGCAGTACATTTCTAACTATCAGTTTTAGCACAGCGCTGCTCAAATGATTGATTAAATCATTTACTTTTGCTTCGGTAACCATGCCCGAAAACATTAAATCAACATTCATTCTAATACCGCAGCTTGAGCAATCCTGTACAAATGCTTCTCTGCTTCTATCAGTAATTGTCAACGGTTTGACTGCATTTAAGATTTCTGTAAGTGCTTTTCCAGCATTCATAATCAATCACTCCTTTCCAAAGTGATACCATATTTTTTGGCCAAGGAATCTACCTGCTGGCCAACCTTTAATTTCTTTGATAATTCCATATAGACCGGAATTAATTCCTTAGGAATAACGCAGCCATGCTGAGGGCAAATCAGGTCGATGCCGCTGTCTCTGTCCAGCATCTCAAGGCGTTTAATCATATATTCCAGGGCCCTTTGCGAACCGAGATACTCGCCTAAAAACAGGGTGAGCTGGGCCGGATAGTGGCCATTGTCCGCATAAACGCGGTTGTCCGGTGTGAAACCACCGAAAGCATCCGAAGAGAAAAGGGTCTTTGTTTGCGAGTCGTAAGTTACCATGGCCCCGATGAAATGGCAATAGGGGGTCATAAGAAATTTTAGGGTTCTTCCGTTGCCAAATGTCAACTTGTGCCCATCCATTAAGGTCATTATCTCGCGCTTCGTATTATAATGCCTTAGCATGACATTGGCCTCTAAGGGTGCTGAAATCTCACAATCCGGCGAAACCAGAGGCTCGAATAATGGCAATGCTGCGCATAAATCGGCGTCCTGGTGCTGCACTATCATGTGAGTGATTTTCTTTAGGTCGATTACCTTCGAGGCCTTTGCATGAACCACTTCATAAAATTCGGGCCTGGCCGACCCCGGATCGATAAATACCGCCTCGCCTCCATCCAAAATCAGATAGGGTACATTACTAAAACTGTTTTCTTCATCCTGTACACCCAGGTGGAATATTCCTGGAGCGACCTCTATCGGGTCTGCATTGTTGTAGCGTATTTCTCTGTCTGGCATGGTATCTCCTCAATAATTTATTGGTAATATTGCAGTGTGTATTTACATACGTTTTAAATATAAGCAAATATAATAACATTGCCAAATAAAATAAAACATTAATAATAATAAATAAATAAAATGTAGCAATATCTTTTTGCTAATAATAAATGCTGCCTTCATCCTATAATAAGGATACATGGTGTCCGTAGTGTCCGGTTAAAAATGAGAGACGTTCCTAATTTATACCTAATAATTACGATTTGTCATTGCGGAACTCGTTTCAGAATCCAGTATTTACGTGCTATGTGGCTATATTAAGATGGATTCCGGATCGGGGTCCGGAATGACAAGTAATATTACTATAATTGCTATGATACGAAATTGTATCTAAACCAGCGTTATATAGGGCAAAATACAGGCTATAACTGTGATTACCAATTATTCACTGCTTTTTAACCGGACACTACTGATATGGTGTCCGTATTTATACAACAGATAAGGCCATGTTGCTGCTACAAGGGTCATCATATCCTATGCCTTGCTGTTATGGATGTCGTTATAGGATAATTGATAAATATATTCAGTAGTGTCCGGTAAAAAAAGAGAAACACTCAGAATATGTACCTGAATATTATGACTTGTCATTCTGCCTGTCCCGATTTATCGGGGGAACTCGTTTCAGAATCCAGAAGCCGCATGAATACCGGATTCTTCATGGAGTTTATCCTGAGCCATGCCGATCGTGTATATAGTTCGACTCCGCTCACTATGACACTATAATAGTCACACTGAGCCCTTCGACTTCGCTCAGGATAAACTGCCGAAGGGATCAGAATGACTTTCCATGGATTCTCTTGCTTTTGATACAGCCCCATGAGCAGAGTATAACAAGTCTATTAATGAATTGATACACTCGTACAAATGTTTATTAAAAATAATTTATTAAAATAACAGTCACTTAGATAATAACTATTACAGAAAAATTCTTTCCGGTTGTTTATTCTATTGATTATGAGCAGAATAATTCCGATTGACGAAATAACTGACGGGCAGGTGCTTGGCGATGCTGTTAAAAATAATTTTGGCCAAACGTTGATTCCTGCCGGGGTCGATCTGCAAAAAAGGCATATTGCATTGCTGAAGACATGGAGCATCCCGAATGTAACTATTAAAAGCTCCGAGGAAGATTCCAATGAAGAAATTAGCAATGAAGTAGTAGAAATGTCGCTCCGGGAATTGGAGAAAAGGATAAATTGGGAGCCCCGCAACGGAAATGAAGAAGATCTTATCGAAATGGCTGCTTTGGCTACTGCAAAACGGATTTCAAATAATTAACAAATAATAGAAAATATGGACCCCAATAAATTAGTTGACAGCATTGAGGATTTTCCAACTTTGCCTACTATATATACGAAGCTGCTTGAAGTAATTGGGAATCCCAGATCGTCGGTCACCGATGTGTCGAAGGTAATCGAAAGCGACCAGGCGGCTTCTTTGAGAGTCCTGAAAACGGTAAATTCATCCGTCTTTGGCCTTCAGAGCAGGGTGGATAACATCGCCCAGGCAATCTTCCACATCGGCTTTAATGAAGTAAAAAATCTGGTGCTTGCATTGTCGATGGTAAATATTTTCGGGCTGAAGCAAACAACCTCTACATTCAATATAATTGATTTATGGAGACACTCAATAGCAGTTGGGATAGTCTCAAGGCATTTGGGAAAGATAATTGGTGTTAAGAATGTTGAGAATTATTTTATATCCGGCATAGTTCATGATGTAGGTAAATTGTTCTATTTCCTGACCGACCCCGAAGGATATGCCGAGGTTATTGCTTATGCAAACGAGAATGGTGTGACAATATATGAAGCCGAGCAGGAAGTGTTTAGTTTCCCGCACAATATTATTGGCGAAATTGTGGCGGAGAAGTGGAAAATCCCTGTTACTATTCGGAATGCCATAAAATACCACCATGTTGGCTTTACCGATGGGAAAATTGACCTGTTGGTTGCTTGTGTTCATCTGGCCGATATTGTAGCACAGTCCATGAGCTTGGGCAATTCAGGGGATATATTTATACATGAGCCGAATTATGACGTGTGGGATGTATTGAAGATACCGCCTAAAACTTTTGTTAATATGATGCCGAAAGTACAGGAAGATTTCGATGACGCTACTTCGATATTGCTTGTTAATTAGAATTATTTTCGGCTGGCTGATAAATTAATCTTGGCTGGCGAATAATTAATGCGGTGGTTTGGTAAGGATTGTAAGCCGGAATGGATATTCAAGCTGATTATTCAGATGTCTTTATCATAATCATCTTGATAGTGAATTATTTTATAGCAATGCTTCGGACATTTTTGTCATTCTGAATGGAGCCGGGCCGCTTGTGGCGGAGCATAGTGAAGAATCTAAAAACACTTAAAATGTATAGAGTTATAGATTCTTCGCGGAGTTTGTCCTGAGCCATGCCGATCATGTCTATAGTTCGACTCCGCTCACTATGACACTAAAATAGTCACCCTGAGCCCTTCGGCAGTCTATCCTGAGCCATGCCGATCGTGTCTATAGTTCGACTCCGCTCACTATGACACTAAAATAGTCACCCTGAGCCCTTCGACTTCGCTCAGGATAGACTGCCGAAGGGCTCAGAATGACATTTCGTTAGTGCTTTATTTATCAAGTCATTATAAAAATGTCCGAAGTGTTGTTATAGTGAATTATTATAATAAAAGAAAATGCTTAATTTATTTCAGGACTCCGAAGAGTATTCAACACTATTAGAAGCAATTGAAGAATATTGCAACCACAGGCTTAATAAAAGTTCGTTAAATGTTCTCGCCAATCAGGGCTTATCCATATTCCTGCGTTTCCCCGAGGTTAAGTATGCCTCTTTATATCTGTTAAAAGAGAAAACCTTCGAGTTTGGCCACCAGGAGACAGTACCCAAAGAAAACAAAAAGGACATGAAGAGCATCTATCCCACGTTGGTTGAGAACGGAACGATTGGCGGGGCTCTTCAAACCGGGGCAATTTCCTATAAACGGCGGCAAGTAGCCATTGTGGATTCTAATAATTTTCTTATTATTCCACTTCTGGGCGGCAATGGCGTTATCGGGATGATTATTCTAAACGTTTTGTCGGCTCCGGAAGATTTGCATCAATCGTTCTTCGTTTTGTGCAATATTTATGCCCATATATTCTCGAGCACACTGGAGAATTCGTTCCTGATGAAACAGGTTGCGATGGAAAAGGAAGTCCTGGACCAGCAAATTGCCACAAGAACCATTGATATGGCCCAGAGCCAGCGCGAATTATCCGAAAGGTTCAAGGCGTTGCAGTCCCAGCTCAGCATGTCTATCCCGCATGAATTCCGTACTCCGGTGAACCAAATATACGGGACATCCGACTTCCTTAAAAATCATTTCTTAACCCTGAGTGAATCGGAAATAGCTGAGATGCTCGATGATATTTACTCTTCGGTGGACAGGCTGAAAACACTAACCGAGAACTACCTGTATTTTGCCAATTTGTCGCTTATCTCCACGAATCCGTATGAAATTCGCAGCCTTCAGGAGAAAGTTTCACCGTCGATTGAATCATTGATTATTGATACTGCCACCGGACTGGCTATTAAACATAACAGAAACGAGGATACTAAGTATAGAGTGCAGGATTGCCCTTTGCTCATCGGGCAGGAATTTTTTTCTAAACTCATTCTTGAGCTTGTCGAGAATTCCATTAAATACTCAAAACCCGGCACGGAGATTTCAATTGAGACCTCCATAGAAGGTGATACACTTGTCCTGTCGGTCACCGACCACGGGCGTGGAATGTCGAAAAAACAGATAGAGCAAATCGGTGCCTACACTCAATTCGAAAGAGACCAATACGAGCAGCAAGGCTCCGGCCTCGGGCTTTCGATAGTGGTTAAGATTGTTGACCTTCACAATGGCGATTTCTCCATCGTCAGCGAACTTAACAATTATACCACTGTTGTAATCAAACTGCCCATCGCTTCGGATTATGAGATTTGACCCAATATTTACTATGGCCTCTTTCTTAATTTATTTTTCTTAGTTTAATTTATTAAATTGTAAATTCCAATAATGGGACTCTTTTTTTTGTAATCATATAGGACATTATTATGAAAATTCTTAAAATTATCCTCATCATTATTGCATCAATTATCGGCTTATTCATCATTATTCCTGTTTTTCTATCATCGGAATTCCAGATGGAGCGTTCAATTGAGATCAACGCACCTGCTAAGAATGCTTTCGTACAGGTCAACGTACTTAAAAACTGGGAGAAATGGTCGCCGTGGGGCGATATGGATTCTAATATGGTGACGACTTATTCCGGGCCGGAGAGCGGCGTAGGAGCTTCATTCAGCTGGACAAGCCAAGTGCAGGAAGTGGGCAAAGGTAAGCTAACGATTAAGGAGAGTGATGAATATTCGCAAATTAAAACCAGCCTGTTATTTTCTGACTCCGATGAAGCCGGCACGGGCAGCTGGACGTTCTCCGAATCCGATGGCGTTACTACGGTAACATGGGGAGTCAGCGGCTCTCTGAACGGATATTTTGAGAAATGGTTTGGCGTGTTCATGAGTTCTATGATGGGGCCGGTTTTCGAGAAAGGGCTGGCAAAGATAAAGGAGATAGCAGAAAATTTGCCGGAATACAAATATGGCCTGAGCGTTGAGCAGGTGCAGCCACAGAATATATTATTCATAGCGGATTCCTGCGGCACGGCAACAGAAGAAATCGGGCCCTTATTCGGAAAGGCATTCGCGGAGATTACAACATATATGGGTGTTAATAATATTGGCTATGCCGGCCAGCCTTTGGCTATTAGCCGCGTTTGGGATATGGAGAATGGCAAATACGTATTCGACGCCGGTATGCCAGTGCCTCCGAATGATATTCAGCCAACCGGCAGAATCCGGTACGGGATGACATATTCGGGCAAGGCAGTCAAGGCTGTTCACGTTGGCCCCTACGACAAGTCGTTGCCGGTTTACGAAGAGATTATGAAATATATCAAAGATAATGCTCTGGAGGTCAATGGATTTTCATGGGAAGTTTATATAAATGATCCGTATGCGGTGAAGCCGGAAGAAATTGAAACGCATATTTATTTCCCCGTCAAATAAGGCAGGAAACAGATAATTTTATACGGCCCGGCTGAAGCAACCATTGTGTAATTTCGCCGGGCTGTTTTAGTTTATATATATAGTTGTTTCTATATAATAATTATATACAAAATTTCACCTGTCTTCCGCAATGCAGCACCCTAAAAATATTTTAAAATAATCTGATAGAGATCAGATTGTTCCTGATCCATGTTAAGTAGTATAGATTCTAAGTGTTTGGATTCAGGTAAGACAACATTGAGTTGA
>JAJRTW010000109.1 GCA_024278075.1 Bacteroidota bacterium
ATGTTTAGTAATTCAGAGAAGATTGTTGTAATTTTCATTGCGGTTCGGTGAAATTGTATTTAGAAATTTTAGTTGTATTCTAATTTATGCAATTTCAACTAATTACCGAACCGCTCCTTTATTTAACCGGACACTACTGGGACAAAGATATTATTTTCCGGTTTTATGGCTCTGCTGATTGGCTGCGATTCGGAACCGGCTATAGTAGAACCCGTAGACAGTTTTTCCCAACCCTATTCTTCATCTTCAATATGGAATCGGCAGGTTCCAGCTGATGCAGAATTCATAGATGTGCAAGATGCGATTTGGGGAGATTCGGCACAGGCTCCGACTTCGGTCTATCCCGACCTCGTAGGTATCTATTACATAGATCAATCACAACCGTTAACCAATTTTCGTCTTACCAAAGGATGGAATTATCCCGAACGGTCAAACCCCGAAGGCAGGATACTGTTTCAACGTAGGCTGGCGCCCGATGCTGGTACGGACTTACGGTATCCAAATAATGGAAATGCCAATTACGTGATCATTGATCCTGCTAGCGGACTTGCAGATGAAGGTACAGGTGCCTGGCGAGACCCAGGATCTGATTTTCTAACTTTTTATGATGGCAGCAATCTTCATAACATTGATGTAGTTAACGGAGATGGACTTTTAGGGACTCGGGGCTCGCGAATTTCGGTACTTGGCGGGGCAATTCGATTAGGCGAGCTGGGCTCCTTGCAGAAAGAAGGCTCAGGTATTAATCATGCCATGGCCGTTGCCCTTAGCAGCAGGCAATACTCAAAGGATGTTCATTATATCTGGCCTGCTTCCACAGGAGATGGGTTTGCATCCGAACCATTCGGATACCTGGGCGATAACCCATATTACACCATGGGAACCTTACTTGCCATTCCATCGGATATTGATATTGGCTCGATAAGTTGGAGTACTCCTCAAGGACGTATTGTAGCAAAAGCTGCACAACAATATGGATGGTACATAGTTGATTCCGGCACGGGTGAAGCAGGGGGAAATGTGATTGCAATGGGTATTGAACGCCATGCTGCATATACAGATATGGGCCTGACGATTGATGAAGTGGATAATGATCAGGAAGTTGATCATACGAAGATAGATATGCCTGGTTTTACTGCTGATATTCAGCAGATTCTACATTTAGTTGCAGCAGTAAAGGATAATAATTAGAGAGTACCAGGTAATCCTGCACAGGGCGGAATTTACTTCTACCCAGTAGTGTCCGGTTAAAATGTGAGAGACGTTCTTAATTTATACTTGATTATTATAGCTGGTCATTCCGAACGTAGTGAGGAATCCAGTGTTTATAGGGTTTTAGCCAGTATTAAGATGGATTCTTCGCTTGCGCCACAAGTGGCTACGCTCTGAATGACTCCATTTAATATTTTATTCGTTAATTTCAAATATGTATCCAAAACAGCACAATATAGGCTAATATGAAGTAATAATCGATGATTTAAACTCGTTTGCTGCTTTTTAACCGGACACTTGTGACTTCTACCAAATTATAATGAATGGCAATATTCGGACAATGAAACTTTTGCTTTTGAAATAAGGAGGCCATGAATTGAAATCGTTTCGGATTATTATTGTTGCTGTTAATATTATTATTGCCTTGTCAACAAGCCAAATTTATTCACAGGAATCGAAAGTAACCCGCGATTTTTTCGGCTTCGATTTTTGGGCCTATGACCCTGCACTCTGGCAAGGGTTCCTTGACCTTCTTGATGAAGACAGTATAAATTTTGGATTACTTGGTTTTAATGTCGGCTGGGAGATGATTGAACCAGATCCGCCGGTGCAGGGGGTGCACAAGTACAACTGGGAGCGGCTTGATGAGCTAATGCAGATTGGCGTGGCCTCGGGCCGGGTGTTCGATATGAATATTCTTATTCGCAGCAATTGGGCGACGGTTGTTGCCGCCAGTGAAATGGACGAAAGCTGCTGCGACATGAGCCCGCCAAAAGACGATGCCGACAGCGATACGCTGCAATGGGGCATGACTGCGTACCAGGCATATAGCGATTTTATATTTAATATGGTGGAGCGCTACGATGCCGACGGCACCGATGATGCCCCGAATATCTCCCATCCCGCCATCAAATATCTGCAACTCGGCGACGAGCCGGATGCAACCAGTCATTTTATTGAATATGGCGGCTCGCCGGAAATTTACGGGCGCATGATGGAGGCCATGTACTTAGCTGCGAAACGAGCCGATACGAATATGCTTGTGGTTCGCGGCAAATCAAATCCCGGCGGTATCTTCGATGACGATCCGAGCGAGCAAACTCTGCTTTCACGCCGGCCGGATTATTTGAATTTCATCTCGGCCAATCTGCGGTCTAACAAAGATCATTTCGACATATTTGCCATAAATTATAATGACCACTATACCGGCCTTATTCCTTTCGCACGCTGGCTGAAAGCAGAGATGGCGAAAAACGGCTACAATAAACCTATTATGGTTGGTGATGCCCGCACCAGCGCCTGGCCGCGCAATAACGACGGCGGTTTTCGCCTTTTTCCAAGGCGATATCCCGATGGATTTGCCGAGAGCATCACAGACACTTCAAATCCGCTGCACACCGCCAACCGCAAGCTCTTTCATGCCGACGAAGCCCGGCAGAGCCTGCGCAAGCTCATTCTTGCACTCGCTTCCGGCCAGCAGGCCATCTCGTTGCAGCCTGTTTGGGGGCCGCCAGTGCATGAACGGATGTTCTGGCAGGATGCCGGACTGCTGGACTCGCGGGTGATGGTGGCAACCAAAAGTCTGCGGCAGGCACGCAAGCCGGTTTACTTCGCTGCCAAACAGTTGATGGACGCTCTTATTGGGGCCAACAGCAGCGTTGTGACTCTCGGCCTCGGCGAGGATGTCTATGCCTTCAGGGTTAGCCGGCAGGGAAAGAATATCTTTTTGCTCTGGCACGAAAATCAGTTCGATGTTGACAGTCAGAATTTAGTACGCCGCTGGCAAACGTTATCGGTGGATTTGTCGCCCTACGTCTCCGCGGCACAACTTCGAGTGAGGCGATTTGTTGCCGAACTGGATTCGAACCGCTTGCCGATTTACCCGCAGGATACTATCGTTTTGGCCGATGAATTGCTAATTGACGAGACGCCGGTGATGGTGGAAGCCTACACAACAACTTCTGTTTGGGATGCTGCTGCCGGCTTGCCGAATGATTTCACCCTCTTGCAAAACCACCCCAACCCATTCTCCGAATCAACAATTATTAATTATAAATTATCAATTCCAGGCCATGTTGAGCTTCGCATCCTCGATGCAATGGGGCAGGAAGTAAGAACACTATTTGATGAATATAAAACAGAGGGAAATTATTCGGCAACTTGGAATGGCAGGAATGGTTTTGGCGAAGAAGTGGCAGGCGGAATATTTTTTTTTCAGATGAGGACAAATGAATATACCCGGACAAAGAAGCTGCTGCTTTTTAAATAAAGGATATTATTATGAAAATATTATGGATTATTGCTGTTATGATAATGGCAAATCAAAGTTTTGCTCAAGAGTTTGAGGGTTTGCCCTTTGGAGTTAATAATTTCTACTACCCATTTCAGGTGGCACAGGTTAAGGGAATTTCCACAACAGAAAAGCTCGATAGTGCTTTGAATACAGAAAAGATTCCTATATTCCTTGACTTAGGAGTTGCTAATGGCAGAATCCATCCTGAAGCTTTTGGTTCAATGGCCTTTGGAAATATCGACAGTGCCAGAGATGGAGCAGATTTCGATTTTTCACTTCAGGATGTTTATGTACGGAATGCACAGGATAATCAAATTCGCCTGCTCCTGTCTCTTGGACCTTTTGTATCAAAATCGCCACCTGAGTGGACCACGACAGATTCTTTTATTCCCGATGATACACTTGCTTACCGTGCTTATGTTCGGGCAACCGTGGAACGCTATGACGGTGATGGCATCGATGATATGCCTGGTCTTTTGGAACCTATAAAATATTGGCAATTGGATAATGAAGCGGATTTGCATTACATCCGTCGTGGTTCCAGCAGTTTTCAAAGTCCAGAAGAGTATGTTCGAGTTTTACAAATGAGCTGGGAAGAGTTAAAAATTGCCGATCCTGATGCCAGACTGATGATTAATCTGGCGGGTCTGGGTCAGGGGATTGATTTAGCAAGCGAATACCTTCAGGATTTGATAGATCTTGGGGCATTGAATTATTTCGATATTCTTTCCTACCACGTCTATCCTTCTTCATATAATTTTTCCGATGTTAGAAGTTTTCACAGCTCCATCACGTCTATGGTTGGAGCAAAACCGATTTGGATTACCGAGACTGCCATTACCAGCAAAAGTGTGGATGGCTTTGCAGACTCAACAATAGCAAATGAAACAAATCAGGCACTATGGCTTGTCAAAAACTATGTATATCACATTGCAAATGGTGTGCAAAATGTGATGTGGTTAAATTATGATGACTTTGCTCCTGCGGTAAACAGGATGATGAAGTATGGCGGATTGATGACTTTTTCCAATCATCAAAAGAAATTATCTTATTATACTTACAAACAGATGATAGAAAAGCTGGAAGGATCGGATTGGGATGCGGTTCGAACTATTCAGAAAGTGGACAATCTATATGCCTACCAATTCACCAAAACTGAGACAGATGAGTTGGTTTATATTGCCTGGTGGGACTGGTCTGATGAACCAAGCTATTCCGAAGGTGACACAAAGACAGTTTCCATCGAAGTGGGATACATAGATTCCATCAGGATTACACATGCCATTCCCATGGCCGAAAGCGGTGAGGATTTAAATGAAAATGATTATCCGGCTTTCTTCACCTCCAAAGCAGAGAAGGTTTTTAGTGGAATGGTTACAATTGACTTGGGCGAGAGTCCGGTTTTTGTGGAAGTGTTATCCCCTGCTACTTCAATTGATGGCAAATCTGCCATTACACCCGCTTTCACCCTTTCGCAAAACCACCCCAATCCGTTCTCGCAATCAACAACTATCAATTTTGGATTACAAATCCCAGGATATGTTGAGCTTCTGATTTTGGACGGGCTGGGACGTGAGATTAAAATATTAAGCAATGAATATAAAGCAAAGGGAAATTATTCCATCACTTGGGACGGACGGGATGATGATAATATAATAATGGACGGTGGGGTTTATTTCTACCAAATCAAAATAAATGACTTTATTCGGACGAAGAAACTATTGTTTATAAATTAAAGAGAATCCGGAGGATGGAATTGAAGAGATACTATTTATTTATTATGATTTGGACAATCATCTCGTTGGCAGGCCTGCCAATAGGCTGGTCTCAAGCCAATGCGCCAGATGATCCGCTGTCGTTGGGCGTTGCTTTCGGCTATGTTTACAATAAACAGGATTACTCCGTCCATCTCCAACAACTCGGCGTCAAGCGGACCCACATCAATATCTGGTGGCACAAAACCGAGCCGCAGCCCGGGAATTATAATTATACGATAATTGACAGCTTCGTTAATCAACTCCATGACAGCACCGTTGCTTTAATCAGAATTGATGTGCGGCGCAACGGCTGGGCAACAAAAGATGAGAATCAAACCGTTCCGAAAGACCTTACGATTGGTGGCAGCTACTACAACTATGTGTACAATGTTGTGTTGAGAACCAATGGAAGAGTTAAATATTTTGAGAATAACTGGGAGGCCGACACGCCTTCGCACTGGTCGGGTACGCCCGCAGAGTATGCCGAACTAACCAGAACCTTTTACCGGGCAGTCAAGGATGCGGATTCCAATGCCGTTGTGATAATGGGGGGCGCTGTCGGCACCCTGGGCGAGGAAAGCAAGTCATTTTTCAGCGTTGTGTTTGCAGACCTGGTCGACGATCAGATGGAAAAGTCGTTCGACCAGTTCGATGTTCATCTCTATCACAATCTTTATGACATCCCGGAAAGAATAAGATGGTTCAGAAATGCCCTGGACTCTTATCCTGAATTTCAGGACAAGCCGATCATCGTGACGGAATACGGCGGCCCCACTCCAATGGAGTTTCAATGGGGCAATCCTGCAGCCTACGACAGCCTCTTGTCAGCCATCACAACTGACCCATGTATTTTTGCCACAGGCTTGCAGGGGTATCCTGACCCATTGAGGATGTTTGCCTATGGTGATATAGGCACTGAACTAAAAGCAAAACGGGATAGAATTCAGGCGAGGCAAATGGTGCAGAGGTCGTTACTAAGTTTCTCAGAAGGTGTGACGAGTATGTTCTGGTGGAATTTGAAAGCCGATCCCATGGCACCGCAGGGCCCTGATTGCGACTTTTACCATCCAATCTTCGGCAAGATGCGATTGATGGACGAACTGCAAGATGGAACGCTCATTCCAAATCAAAACTTTATTAATTATAAAAAAATGACGAAAGATTTAGGGACTTCCTTTACAGCAGTCGAAAGAGTGGCAACATCCAACGATACGCTCTTCTACCTCTTTGAAATCACTCGCGAAGATGACTCTAAGGTTTTTGTGGTTTGGGAAAGGCGGGATCAGTTTTATGGTGAGGAGCAGTTTCCCACTTCATTTACCCTTGTGGTGCCATGGCCTGCCGTAAAAATTTCCGGGTTATTTTTGGACGAACCCCTTGAAATTCATTCAATTCCGGATGGCCTCTTCACTTTTGAAATCACCGATACGCCGGTATTTGTAGAAGAACTGATCGCAACATCGCTTGGAGATAATGCAGATATTACTCAAAAGAGCTTCACCCTTTCGCAAAACCACCCCAACCCATTCTCCGAATCAACAACTATCAATTACGAACTGCGGGTGGCGGGCCGTGTTACTGTGAGGGTTAACGACATGCTGGGCAATGAAGTAGCCGAATTAGTTGATGAATATTTGGAAGCCGGCCGCCGATCGACGGTTTTCAATGCCGACGGCCTGCCGTCAGGAGTTTATTATTATACTATTGAATCCAATGGTAAAGTAGAAAGCGGCAAGGTGGTGCTGGTCAGGTAGTATATAATATAGCATCAACCGTTATGACATCAACCGTAGGGTTAACCCTACGGTTGCGGGAGCCAGACTCCCCTACGGTTGCGGGAGCCAGACTCCCCTACGGTTGCGGGAGCCAGACTCCCCTACGGTTGCGGGAGCCAGACTCCCCTGCGGTTGCGGGCGAACGAATATGGTATTGATACCGTAGGGTTAACCCTACGGTGGAGGGAACGAGGCTCCCAATGGTTGCGGGAGAGTATGGGCAAAGCCAAAACCGGCAAGATGATTCTGGTTAGATAGTATTATATTACCGCAGGAGCATTTGAAGTATTGATATTAAAATAAGAATCCTTTCATCTTTTTTTTTGATTTGTACTATTAGAATAAAATTGTTACTTTTGTGTAAGAATAACGAAGATTAATATTTTGTGAAGAGATTTATTTTAAGGAAAGTAGAGGGTTAAACACCATGCTTGGAAAAAACAAACTTAACAGGGAAATCGGCATTTTCGAAAAGAACAGGCCGGATTTATTAAAAAAACATCCCGGCGGTGGCTTTGTCGTAATCAAAGGTAAACATATACTTGGAGTTTACAAAACCAGGAAAATAGCATTATCCGAAGGAATAAAAGAATTCGGAAATATAGTTTTCCTTGTTAAAGACATAGCCGGTGACGTTCATTCTGCAACAAATATGATTAATTTTAGCAGGGATATTGAATTTGCCTGATATAGACACTTCTGAGAATTGCAATAAATTGTATTGGTACGGGCCATTAATTGATATTATAATAATCCCACACAATCTCAATTCTTTAACAACTTAACGGCATGATGTAATATACAAAATTATTTTTTTACAATTGGAATTATAGCAATGTGTTGCTATAGCTGGGGCTTAGCTGCAAGGATAGCAAAACCTACATCCCCCTCCGATACTTCCCGCCGATGTCATAGAGAAGCCGAGTGATCTGGCCCATCGAGGCATGTTCCACCGTATTGAGCAGTTCCTCGAATACATTGCCGCTGGTCAGCACTACTTCGCGCAGCCGTGCAAGAGATTCTCTGACTTCATCTTTGTGCTCGCTGTGGAATTTATTCAGGTTATTCAGAATTTCCCGCTTCTCATCGGTGCCGGCACGGGTTATCTCCATCTTGTCATAAGGACTGCCGGCTTCTTCGTTTATGTAGGTATTCACACCAACAATCGGATATTCACCGGATTGCTTCAGATGCTCGTAATACATCGACTGCTCCTGTATCTTCGAACGCTGGTATTGAGTCTCCATAGCTCCCAGCACCCCGCCGCGGCGGGAAATATTATTGAACTCTTCCAATACTGCCTCCTCAACCAAATCGGTCAGCAGTTCCATAATGAAAGAACCCTGGTTCGGATTCTCATTCTTAAGCAAGCCGAATTCCTTCGAAAGGATCATCTGAATGGCCATCGAACGGCGCACGGATTCCTCGGTCGGCGTGGTCACAGCTTCGTCATAAGAATTCGTGTGGAGTGAATTACAATTATCGTAAAATGCAAGCAGGCCCTGCAGCGTAGTGCGAATATCATTAAAATCAATCTCCTGTGCGTGGAGCGAGCGGCCGGAAGTCTGGATATGATATTTTAGTTTCTGGCTCCTGGAATTGGCGCCGTAACGCTCCTTCATTGCAATAGCCCATATACGCCTGGCCACGCGGCCAATTACAGAATATTCCGGGTCCATGCCATTGGAGAAGAAATACGATAGATTCGGCGCAAAATCATCGACATTGAGGCCGCGATTCAGGAAATACTCGACGTAGGTAAAGCCGTTGGCAAGCGTAAAGGCCAATTGGGTTATCGGGTTGGCCCCCGCCTCGGCTATGTGGTAGCCGCTAATGCTGAGCGAATAGTAATTCTTGATCTTATTCTTCGATAAATACTCCTGCAAATCTCCGATGAGCTTCATGGCGAAATCAATTGAGAAAATGCAGGTATTCTGTCCCTGGTCTTCTTTGAGCATATCCGCCTGCACGGTCCCGCGCAGCCGGCGGAATGTGTTCATTTTAAGTTCTTTTTTCTCATCGGAATTCAGCACAGTGCCATTGGCTGTTAGCTTGTCCAGCTCGCGCCTGTATGCCAATATAAAATAGAAAGCGACCATAATCGGTGCCGGTGCGTTGATGGTCATAGAGACGGAAGTCAGGGGATCGGTTAGGTCGAAGCCATCCAGTAACATGTCCATATCATTTATCGTGCAGATAGATACTCCGGCTTCACCTATTTTGCCGTAAATGTCCGGTTCGACCGACGGGTCCTCGGCATATAATGTAATACCGTCGAAAGCCACCGACAGCCTCTTGGCGTCATCATTATTGCTGAGATAGTGAAAGCGTATATTCGTTCTTCTCGGGCCGCCCTCACCGGCGAACTGACGTTTCGGGTCCTCGGTGGTGCGTTTGAACGGAAAAACCCCGGCAGTGAAAGGGAATTTGCCTGCAAAATTTTCTTTGTAATAAAATTTAACTAATTCCTTCCATGATTCATAATCCGGCGGGGCTATCTTAGGGATTTTCGTGCCGGACAGGCTGCGGGAATAGAGCTGCATATTATACTCTTTGCCCTGGATATAATAAGTTATTTCATCATCGAAATATTGCTTATGAATATCATCCCAATTCTCCAGGAAATTCCTTGTTTCCGGCTTCAATGTTCCCCATTTCTCGTCAAATGCATCTTTCAGCTTACTATTGATTTCTTCATCATCTATTTGGCCTATTTAACCTTTAAGGGCGAAAGCATCTGAGGCACGGCCGGCTTCTTTGTTTAATTCCTTGTGATAATTCCTCACAGCATCGGCAATATCGGAAAGATAGTTGATTTGCTTATTGTCTATCAACCCAAAATCCCGTTCCAGCTTCACCGGCAGTTTGTCAATGAATTCAGAGTGGGGCGAGTAATCACCACCAATTTCCTCATTCAGCAGATTCAGCAGATCAACAAAGAGCCTGTTCACACCATTATTGTTGAACTGATTGCTGCTGGTAGGATACACCTGAATATCAAGTTCCTCGAGCGGCATAGTCGGGTCGGTTTTGACTGATTTATTGCGTAGCCGGTTCAGCATCACCTCTCTCAATGCATCTTCCGAGCCGCGTTTTTCGAATTTATTAATCACAATAAAATCTGCAATATCGAGCATATCGATTTTTTCCAATTGCGAGGGCGCCCCGAATTCGGCGGTCATAACGTATATGCTGTAGTCACTCACATCGGCTATACGGCTGTCTCCCTGGCCGATACCGCTGGTCTCAATAATAATAATATCGAAGCCGCAGGATTTCATCACATTGATGGAATCGCTAATGCTGGTGCTTATTTCGGAGGCGCTGTGCCGGGTGGCGAAACTTCGGAAATAAACCCTGTCGTTATATATTTGGTTGTAGCGGATGCGGTCGCCAAGCAAAGCACCGCCTGTCCTGCTCTTGGTTGGGTCGATGGCAAGTATGCCTATGTTGACATTATCGGTGAAGTGAATGAACCGGCCTATGATTTCGTCGATCAGCGAACTTTTGCCGCTGCCGCCCGTGCCAGTAAAACCCAGCACAAGTGATTGCTTTTTATCATACTTGGAATAAATTTCCCTTAAAGAGTGGAGTTGATTCTCATCGCCGGCATAATTTTCGAAATACGACAGCTGCTGTGCAATGCTCAGGTGGCCCGCTACAGAATTATTCTTTACAATGTCTTCATTAATTTCTATTTCGGGTGCAAATTTCCCCTTTTTGGCAGTCTCAACCCTGTTAATAATATCATCGGCTATTCCGTCGATTCCGATTTGCTGCCCGTCGGTGGCATGGTAGATTCTTTCTATGCCATACTTTTCCAATTCCTCAATTTCATTCGGGAGCATCACCCCGCCTCCGCCGCCGAAAATCAATATATGGCCGGCGTCATTTTCCTTCAGCAGATCGGCAACGTACTTGAAATATTCATTATGCCCGCCCTGGTAAGAGCTGACAAGAACGGCGTCCACATCTTCCTGCACGGCAACTGTCACCACTTCGCTCACCGAACGGTTGTGGCCCAGGTGGATTACTTCCGCTCCCCGCATTTGCAACAGCCGCCGGAAAATATTAATCGAAACATCATGGCCGTCGAACAGGGCCGCCGCAGTTAATACTCTTATTTTACTCATATTTTCCCACTCGCTAAACTATGTTTATCTGTTTTATTATTTTATTTTTCTGCTTTCTAATTTTACAATTATCAAATATACGATTATCAAATATACGATTATCAAATTTAATAAAGTAGCAGGCAATCTCAAATAAATTGTTTTCCTTATGTCCTAATGCAACAATGTAGGGGACGGTTCCAAACCGTCCCTGAACAAACCGCGTCCCTGAACAAACCGCGTCCCTGAACAAACCGCGTCCCTGAACAAACCGCGTCCCTGAACAAACCGCGTCCCTGAACAAACCGCGTCCCTGAACAA
>JAJRTW010000110.1 GCA_024278075.1 Bacteroidota bacterium
CATGTTATATCATTTCCCAATTGAATTGAAATGAATAATTTATATAACTCTTGACTAATCCATACCCTAAAGGGTATGGTTGATGGTGATTTCAAGTAGGAAATGATGTTAGTCATTTTTTCAGGGCTGGCTAAATATAAAAAAAAGCCCCCCGAAATAAACCGGAAGGCTTTTTATATTACTATACTAACTATATGCTGCTTCTTATCTTATCATTGCTTACTTGACCACATTCAAAGTCTTGGTAAGAACAACATCCCCGGCTTGCAGCACTATAGTATAAGAACCGCTCGCAATGTTCTGAGGATCGATCGTAGCATTATGCACGCCAGCCGATTGCGGGCCGCTGAACAGGCCGAGAACTGCTTTCCCGTTCACGTCATATACAGTCAGTGCAATCGAGGCGGCTTGGCCTAATTCATATTCGAATTCTGCGGTGGTGGAAACCGGGTTCGGCTCAACGTTGCCCAACCGCAGGCTCCCGGCATTTCCGGCCAAAGTCACTTGGCGTTCGCCGCTATAGTCCCATTCACCGTCGAGGTCAACCAATTTGAGGCGGTAGACGTAGGTGGAGCCAAATTCAACATCATAATCGGCTATCGGGCCATAGTTCTTATCGGTTGTTGTGTTGCCGGCTGCTGCTATTTCGTCAATCTTAGCGAAATTGCCCGGATTGCCGTTTTCAACAACAGCTCTCTCAATATCGAAGTGCGATGATTCGATTTCGCTGGCAGTTGTCCAGTTCAATGCAATATGATTGCCTACTTGTTCGGCATCGAAGCTGAGGAGTTCAACCGGAATTATGATTCCATTATTATTCTCAATGAAGTCAATCAATGTTCTGACGACGGCATCCACATCGCTGAAGTGGCGCCAGTCGACTCCCATCGAAACAACGTTTCGGGAAAGTGTGACCGAAGAAACTCCCATAACATCGGTGTCCGCACCGGTTGCGGTATTCTCGTATACGAAACCTACCCTGGCAAGGCCCTCGCCTCCGGAAATAACATTTACAAGGCCCGGATACGGGTCAACGTCGGCGGTTGTTCCGTTGTCGAAGCCGGTAGCGTCGACATCGAAGTATATGTTCCGTCCGAGGCTCCTGCCGATAACACGGTTGCCGGCATAAGAAATGCCAACGCCAAGCGGATTGCCCGGATTTGCAAGCTCAGAGCGGAAATAGTCATTGATTAATGGGTCTGTGGCTTGTTCGCGAACCAATTCCTGGCTTGCGGCCACGAAATTCTTCTTAGTGCTACCGAAGGAATCGAAGAAGTTCTCGATGTCCATTTTCTCGAATCTTGTCATAGGTTTGTCGTCGCCATCGGACCAGAATACACTTCCGTAAATGTCATAGTTTACCGATTTGGGTTCCCAGCCCGTACGTTCGAATATATCAAAATCAAAAATATCATTGTCAATGTCAATCTTCCAGCCGATAGTGTTAATCGCCTGAACAAGATCGTTGTGGTTCAGATTGCCGGCTATTTGGTCAATACTGGCAGATGCGGCGCTAATGTCAACATTGCTGCTTTCGCTGGAAATCAACATGCTTAGATTTGCACGTTGAATATAGAAGCGGACAACTTTGTCGAGTATATTATTTGCATTTCTCTGGTCTGATTCAACGCTAACTACGATTCTGTAGCGCGGTGTAACATTTGGCTCCATTGTAATAAACTCAAACGGAACCGTATATGTATCGGCACCACCCCTTAGGTTGGCAAAAGTCCGCGGGTGGAAATCATCCGGGCCGCCACCGGCAAGGCCGAATGGCACTTCAACATGCTCCTGAGCCGGAATATCGGCCGTTACAGTCCTTTCCATCACAGGCAGCATCGGGAAGTTACCATCGGCATTTTCCAGATATAGCCTTAAAGTTACTTCAATTCCGTTTTGATTCAGGCTGCCGTTATTCTTAACCATAGCCATAATCTCAACCGGAGAAGTTGTCATGACATACTCGGCGTCATTGAATGTGCCAAGATTTTCTTTATAAGCTCCCGGCTGCGGAATGTCTGTTACTTCAACATCGCTAACATATACACGTCCGTCAAATTCGATAGCGCCTATGTCGTAACGCTGGCCGGCCTGGCCGCGCAATGTGCCGTCAATGTCGGTAACAACATCATCTATCCGTTTGCCGCCGTTGTTCAGAATCGAACCCAATGGGTAGGGATCGGAAACCACCCTCAATTTAGTCGGAGCGTTCCCGATGTATTCCATATCGTCGAGGAAATTGCCCGCTACCGAGTGCATATCGGCTCCGGTCCATTGTCTCCATTGGTTCAATGAAGTAAATTCATCCCGCGTGCCGGGTTGAATAATGTTGCCGTTTTCATCTGTTTGCTCAAAGCGATAAATACTTGCATTAGATGTGCCAAGATAGAAAGCATTTCTGTCGGAATAAATACCACCGTCTTCGGGCAGCTGGCCGTAGAAATAGATACCTGAGGCAATATCGCCGCTGGCGTCAATGCTTTGGTCCAGAATTGCAATAGCGTTGTTCTCGACCACTGCTCCATCGGATTCAATAAGGCCGACTCCCAATACATCGCCCGTATTCATAATGCCACCGTCATCATCAATAACAATGGTATTGTTGGCAATCATGCACGCGGTTGTGAAATATCCCGGGACGGCTGCCTGGAAGTTCTCATCACGGCCTGTTAGCACAAAGATTCCACCCCTGTGAGTTGCTGCTCCGTCCGGCTCAAATCCCCATACTATATTGTTCTCTATCTGAATATTGTCGGGGCCGTTCGGGAATACCACCCTTCCGTCAGTCGGGTCGTAGAATTCCAGCAGCGTTTGCTCTACATATATGCCTGAAGTGCTGTTGCTGCCCGATATGCCGCTGATTTCATTTCCGTCAATACTCAAGTTCATGTTATTATATCCGTACCAATCTGTGGCGGCCATTCCGCCGGCAAGAATACCAGTTGCGTTACCATTGCAATCGCCGTGTATGTCATAAATCCTGTTATTTTTGACAACTGTGTTGTTTTCATAGCCAAGGAAAATACCTGCACGGCTTACATCAGAGATTATATTGTTGCCGAACGTATTATTTTCATTATAATATCTTGTGTATTCGGCATGGCCGCCGCGGTATAATACACCGGCGCCAATAGAAACAATTCCATATCCGAATCCGGATATTTCCATATTCTCAATCACAAGATTTTTATTAGTTAAAGTATCAATTCCATAGAAATTATTCTGGGTTTTATCATCATAAGGAGTTTTCGACCTAATAACAATACCGGCTGAATAAGTGTTGCCGGCATCGGGGTCGTCATCGCCGTAGATAAACCCAAAAGCATCATCAAAAACATAACGCGGCAACTGGCATTGATACGATTTGTTATTTGCGTCGGCATTGCCAACCAAACAATTTCTGAAGACTATATTGGCAGCACCATTGCCAAGGAATATTGGCGCCCGGAAATCATTGGTTGTGTTCAAAAGGAAGTTGAATGCCTTTTGGCTGCCGCCGTCAAAGGTGATATAACCTGCGGAATTGGCATACAGTGGCTTCAGGCCCGGAGTTACAATATGAACCGCCGCGAATGTGTTGGCTGGCTCTACTTCCTGGCCAAACAGCGTTCCAATGCCTATATCCGATGACATAGTTATGTTAATACCACCGCGAACAAGCGAGCGGGCGCTTGAAGGCACAAAAGTAATAGTCTGCTCGGCATCGACGCCGATTATCTTCGACCTGAAATCAAGTGCCGGTGCATTCGTGTTGCCAACCATATCGCCCACCTGATAGTCACTGTCGGTCAGCTGGAAAGCAACCCCGCCGGTAACGCCCTGCAAGAACAATGCGTCCACGGCATCCTGGATTGTCGGGAAGTTGCGCGGCCCGCTATAAGTAGTGCCAATCGTATAGGTTCCCGACAGCGCATCGACCACTTCGAATGTATCGCAGAATTCATTGTTGTCCGTAACAGGATCGTCGGGCGAATCTACTGTAATGCATACCTGATATGACCCTGCCGACGGTGGAATGAAGTTTGTGCTGTAAAACACGGTAGCTGTATTAAATCTTCCCGATGGAATATCCTGTATGATAATTTCATCATAATATACAATATCACCGGAGGAAAGTTCGATAATTGTCATTGTGGCCGGCACATCGGAAATATCCGATACTCCAACATTAAGGAATTTGCCTTGCGGGCGGATTGGGCGGCCAACGTAAATATCGCCGGCAGGTGCAAGAACAGCAATAGAAGCTGCTTCGATCTCATGGGCCACGTTGAAGTAGTACGACTCTCCGCTGCGGGGCATAATGTTGTTATAATCCGCTTGGTCAATTGCATTCAACAGGTCGGCCTCAACTTCGAACCTAAAATCCCCTACTCCCCTCGGAGCAAAGTTCGGGAAAGAAATTGTTGCGTTTTCGCCTGTTCTCAGGCCGTTCGGGTTTGCTTCCCAACGATAAGTATTTTCATATATAAGATTTCCGTCGGGGTCCCAGATTCTTGCCGTAGCATCAAAAGAGGTAACATCATTAATACCAATATTCGTAAATTTAACCTCGACCGGCACCGCACCACTTGCAATTGGGTATTTATAGCGTGATTTGTCGCGCGGAGCATTAATCCGGTTGACCATTAGGTCATTGTCAAATGCCAGGTATATAACTCTTGGCGGTACCAACGCAGCCGTTATTTCTTCGTCCGGAACGTCTATAACTGCCTCAATCATATAGGCACCGCCCGGGATTTGAGTCTGGTTGGTTTGCAAGTCCAGGGCGCCGTCATTCTCCGGGCTTTGCCGTGCTGCAATGCCTTTTGCATGAGTAAACGTAAACGAAGTCGGGTCGCCAACGGGTTGTGGGCTGGGAACGAACCATTCGTCATCGGTATCGCCTTCGGCGGTTGCAGTATAGATTGTCTGGAAATCAGGATTCGTGGTCGGCAGCGGGCCGGAGATTTTATATGATACTCTTATTTCCGCCTGGTCGGCATCTCTTTTAACCACAACTCCGGGGTGGTCTGCGCCGGTGAAGACTTCGCCCAATTTAAATATAGCCCCGTCGGCCGGGATAGTTTCAACCAATTCCGGGATTGGCGGTTTCAAAGTAATAATCACACCCGGCTTGAAGAATGCAAACTGTGTGGAATTACGAATATATTTATCCCTGTAATAGGGTGTGGGGTTGCTATTGGAATAATGGGCGATTAGTTTGTCGTCTTTCTGCTCAACATTTATCCAATTCGATGAGCTGCGGCCGCTGAATCCAAGATGGGCCCAATAATAATAATAGCTGCCAAAGTTAAAGCTTCCGCGGTTCATGCTGCCGAAGACTATCTCTATCTTGTTCGAGCCTTCATGCAATCGGATTTGCCAGTTCATATTGGCATTATATCGATAGTAAAAATCGATCCCGCGCCATTCGAAAACGCGTATCCGGTTCGGGGCGGAGCCAATGGTTTCCTCGATAAGTCCGCCGCGGGTATAAAGGTCACGCCTCATAACAAGGACAGACGGGCGGTTGTCCGTTATATATCGCCCGTAATAATTCCAATAAGAGCCGGTATATGGATAGAAAGTTAAGATGCCGTTTGAATTAATTATGCATCTTGTATAGTCGTAGTTGTCGTAATTAAATGTAAAGCCAATATTTCGCAGATACGACCCGTCATCGGTAACTCTGACAAACGGACTTGCCGACAGTTGTGTGAATTCACCTTCGGTTGTATAGGAAAATCCCATTTCAACCAGGTCCATTTCGTTGGTGGTAGGCTGCGCAGTTGCTATCGATGAAAATCCGAATAGCAACGCAATTGAAATCAAAAATCTCATACGTAAGATTTCTCTCATAATGCTTCTCCTGAATATATGTGGGAACGAAAAAATCGTAGATTTGATCAAAAAACATAACTTTCTTAAATAGTTATATTTTGTAAATTGAAGAACAATGAATAAATGTGTTAAATATTGATAAGTTAATTTAAGGTATTAGATGTAATTAAGCAAATAATTGAAAATTAAAACCAAAATAATATTATTTTATTCCTGCTAAAGTGGCTGCTACATTAATAATAACACAGGTTTTCAGAATTTGTTTCAACAAACATCAGAATAATTTAGACTTGTCATTTGACAAAAACGATATTTTTGGATTTATCAGGTAACGGAATATGGCGAATGGGTTCCTGCTTGCATGAGTATGGCTGAATTAATAGAATTATTCGGAAGTTTTAGTTAATTAGATTGCCCTCAAAAAGCACTAACTGTTTATTATTATAGTAGTTACAAAAGATATTCAATTAGAAAGTGCAAGGAAATTGATTTATTATGCTCTTATACCTTGCAGATTGTAGGACAACCCCCTGCTCGCCTGGCTCAC
>JAJRTW010000111.1 GCA_024278075.1 Bacteroidota bacterium
ATTATTCCGGTCAAATATGCCTCAGGAAAACTCATTGAAAATCAGCTTGTATTTACATGTTATTTTCCTGTGGAAACAGTGCTGGTTTTCACACGTTTTCAAAAGCTGTGTTTGTCTCATTACCGCTGAGCCTATACAGTTATTTCGACAGGGAATGGTCTTTAATGGTTTTGGATAAATACCTCACAGTATTGGATGAGATAATATTCCCGGCCAAGGTATATAATTTTCAGGAAATTTGTGTTACCAAAGATGGGTTGTTGATTTCGCAAAACAATGAGAACAATCCCGATTTTAACCCAAGTGTTTTGTCCTACAAACTCATAAAATTCAAAGATGAATAAATTATTATTATTATTATTATTGATGATTGTTTGCACTTCTACAATACTGGCTTCGCCCATTTATACAAAAAGCGAACTTTTCACTAAATTTTTGAAAACTATTGATAGTGAAGTTCCTGCTGCTGAGCACAGGTTTATTATTTTATTGGCTGAAGACTGTGGCAGGCGCGTTGATTTCAATATTTCTTTCATTAAGCAATTTGCAGGGGCCGAGAACACTACTTTGATAATTTCTTATAAATATAAATTACGAAATGAAGATTTGAAAGAACTATCGAAGTCATTTCCAACCATAATGGACAGTAAGGGTTCATTCGCGAAATACAATATTTCCCCTTTTAATTCTTGCCTTATTATTACAGAAAATAAAAATATTAAGGAAATAATAAAGTTCCATAAAATGGATAAAGGCAAACAGAAACTTATTAAATCGAGATTCGTTAAACCATAATATTGCGAAGTATTGAGGCCTACCCCAACCCCGCCGGCGGCTATACGAACATATCCTATTCCTTATCCACCCCCGGCAGCGTCAGCATAAGCATACACGACATATTAGGCCGCAGGGTAAAATCTATATTTGACGGCTATAAATCCGATGGCAGCCACAGCGAACACATCGGCCTAACCGATTTGCCGGCAGGCGTTTACTACATCGCCCTAACTGCCGGCGGCGAAAGGCGGGCGGTGAAATTTAGTGTGAATAGATAGGATTAACATTTCACCTTCGTGCCGGAAGGAGAGGCATCAGTTTATTCAGAAATTATTTCCTGTCAATAATTTCAATAAGCAAATTCTGCATTATTGCAAGACTGTCGGCGGAAGAAGTCTTGAGCCTCAGGTCGGCATCGGCCAGCGCAAGGAAAGCATTGTCAATCTCATAGGCGGTGTAATTCCGAAGTGCCGCTTTGTATTCCGGAACGAAAAACGGGCTTACTCCAATTTTCGAGGCCAATTGATAATCGTTGAAAATCTGTCTTGATTCTTCGATTAGTTTCCATAGAATTGTGAAGTAGCGAGTCAGCATCGTAACTATTAGAATCTCCTGCTTATCGGCATCCAGCATATTAAACAAAATATTCAGCGACGAATTTAGCGATCTTTTGCCGACTGATTTCTGGAGTTCAAAAACGTTGAACTCCCTGTTGGCACCGGAAAGAGAAGCCACATCGCCAATGTCTATCGAATTGCGGCCCTCGGTATAAATAATCAGCTTCTCAATTTCATTGCTAATATCCCGTAGATTTTGTTCGCTCTGCGATGCCAACAATTGAGCGGCTTCTATATTGATTTGCTTGCCCTTAGCTTTAATTCTCGAGGATATCCACTTTGGAAATTCCGATTCATACAGCTTCGGGAATTCCATCCAATAATATTTAGACAGTAAGATATTATATGGATACTTAGTAGCTGAGATTTTTCTTTTAGCTGCCTCCGTATTCGAAGCAAGTTTCCTTGATATGCCTTTCAAAGATGGAATAGAGGCCGTAAGAATTAAAATTGTGGACGCCTGTGGCGAGTCAAGAAACCTGGCAAAAGAAGAATTATCAGGCATTTTTTTCGACCCCCTGCCGGGGAATAATTTCCCAAAATCCCTGACAACAACCACTCTTCTATCGGACATCATAGGATAGGAATTGCAGATGTTAACCAATGTGTTCAGCTTGATTTCATTGCCGTCCAGCTGGTCGAAATTATATTCATCCGATTCGGCTGCAATCAGTACGTTGAGAATCCTATCCACAGCTTCGTTGATAAGAAGCTCTTCTTCGCCGAAAAGCAGGATAACTGCGGGGAAATTTTCTGATGAAATTATCTTATCTAAATTTGTGATTTGCATATATTTACTTTTAGTATTAGTATTAGTGACGTGTCAATCTTACTTTGACAGTTCATTTAGGCTGTCATTCTTAATAAAGATTTTGTTGGCTAATATCTGTTTAGTATTATTCCCAAATGAAAAAACCTAATTCCATTGATGCTAAAGAAAAAAAATAATTCGAATAGAAAATTATCAAAATTTTTGTTCTTTTCATACTTTATAATTTGAATTCACAAAAAAAATCCACAATTTTGCTTAAGTGTTAGTAAAAACTATTAACTTTTAGCTATTTTTCGATTCTGTAGCTAATATTCGATTTTAGATTATTGCTAAAAAAGCTGAATTCACGACGCTTTGTTGTTTTAATATTCAAATAATTGAACAAAATATGACTGAATTAAGAAAAAGGATACTACAATATACTGACGATTTTTCGTCAGCTTCGCATCTTGAGATGCAACAATTGGTTCGCCAGCTAATTGATGGGCTTAATTACGGATCGATACGAGCCGCAGAGCCAGACGGGCAGGGCGGATGGAAGGTGAATCCCTGGGTTAAGAAGGGCATCTTATTGCTGTTTAAGTATGGGAAACTTGAGGATGTCTCGCTTGGAGGAAATTTCAAATTCTTCGATAAACATACACTGCCTTTGCGGCCTGCGAGCCTTGAGGATAGGATAAGAATCGTTCCAGGCGGCTCGTCTATCAGGTCGGGCTGCTATGTGGCGAAAGGGGTGATTTGTATGCCGCCAATGTATATTAATATTGGCTCTTATGTTGATGAAGGTACGATGATCGATTCCCATGCCCTTGTCGGCACTTGCGCCCAGATTGGCAAAAATGTGCATCTGAGTGCGGCTTCACAAATTGGAGGGGTGTTAGAGCCGGCGGGAGCACGTCCTGTAATAGTTGAAGATGATGTAATGATCGGCGGGAATTGTGGGGTTTACGAAGGAGTTTTGATCCGGAGAAGAGCTGTGCTGGGCTCGGGGGTTATTCTTAATGCTTCCACAAGGGTATATGATTTGGCGAACGAAAAGATACTGAAAGCAAGCACTGAACATCCGCTCGAAATTCCGGAAAGCGCAGTGGTAATCCCCGGATCGAGAGCAATTGCAACGCCTTTTGGCCGTGCGCATCAGCTGTCGGCTGCCACACCTCTTATCGTTAAATACCGCGATGAGAAGACCGATGCAAGAACTGCACTTAATGATGAGTTGAGGTAGATTATGGCTAAAGATTC
Source organism: Bacteroidota bacterium (assembly GCA_024278075.1). GTDB lineage: Bacteria > Bacteroidota > Ignavibacteria > Kapaibacteriales > UBA2268 > JAJRTW01. The sequence goes on from JAJRTW010000111.1 coordinate 3,409, forward strand.
TAACTCGGCGATTCGCGACAATCTCAATAAGTCCGTGATTTATGCTTCCGGTGCTAATATTTTGGCTGCATTGGTGATTTTCATTGTCTTTATTGTCACCAAAGAGTATTTATATTTAATCGCCGCGGCCATTCTCGTTCTGGCCGGTGTGGTGTTTGTGTTTTTGATTAAATCATTGCAGAGAAAAATCGACAGCTATAGTGATAAATCCGGTAATAAAAAATCCGATAACGATAATTCGGATGCAGATAATTCAGATAATAATTCAATCGATAATGAAGGGGAACAGTAAGGACATGACTATAAATGATACTTTGCCCAAACTTAGAAGTGATTTGTATTTCGAAACTATCGCAACGGAGCGTGAAGAAATAGTAGTTATGATAGATCCAGAGGGATTTGCACATAACCCTCAAGCGATGCCATACGACCTGATACCGGTTCTGCAAATGATCGACGGTGAAATAAATGCAAAGGATTTCGCCAAGTCTATTAAAGATAAAACCGGCGAGGATATTGATCCGATTATATTAATGAACGTTGTCAACAACCTCAGTTTGATGGGTTTTACGGAAACCGGCGACTACTTTAAATTTCTATCGGACATGAAGGTCTATATGGAATCTTCTGCGAGGCCAGCGGTGTGTGCCGGTGGGTCATACCCCGAAAATGCCGAAGAGCTTGCAGCGGAATTGGACAGGCTTCTGAATGTAATTCCGAATGACGGTATCGAATCCGGCGCAAATGCTATTGTAGTTCCGCACATTGATTTCCTGGCCGGCCAAGGAGCGCATGAGGCTTATGCCTCGGGATACCACGCCCTGAGTAACGATGCCGATTTAATCGTTGTTTTTGGGACTTCTCACTTTGGAATAAGCGGTGATTTTATGCTAACCCGGAAGAACTATGAGACACCGCTGGGAGTAATCGAGACCGACAATGAATTGATTGACAAGCTGGGAAACAGGCTGGGGGAGAAGCTGGTTATTGACGACAAAGCTCATAGAACCGAGCATTCCATCGAATTCCAGGCGCTGCTGATTCAACATAAATTTGCCGGGAAGAATATTAGAATATTGCCGGTTCTAACCGGTTCTTTCCATAGTTATATGGCAGAGAGCAAGCAGCCTGCGGATGATTCGGGCCGGAGGCAATTTATTGCGGCTCTGCTGGAATCCATTGGTGAATTGAATCGCAAGCCGCTCTACATTGCCAGCGCTGACCTTGCTCATATCGGCAGAAAATTTGATGATGATTTTGATGCCGAGCAGGAATTGGAGCAATTGCATAACGAAGATATGTCTTTGATTAAGAGTATCGAATCCTGCGACAGCGAAGGCTTTTATGCTCAGATAGCCGGCACCGGTGACAATAGAAAAATTTGCGGCCTGCCACCAATCTACTCGCTGATTCAGGCGGCAAGGCCGTTTCGCGGGGTGTTCCTTAAGTATCATCAATGGAATGAGGCTGAGACTAAGTCGGCCGTTTCATTTGCTTCTTTGGCTTATTATAATGAGAAGGCAGGGGAGAAGTGATTCTTTGGAATCAGGGTTTATTCCAGTTCGAAATTCTGTCTAATGCTATAAGCAGTAAATCGAATTTTGAAGTGGTCTTCTGAAAATCAACTTTAAAATCCTCTTTTTTCTCCGAATCAAGAATGAAAGCCTTGTGCAACTGAACAGCCGCATCCGCAATATTATCTTCCAATACATACACTTTTGCCAAAGCATAATATCCCTCGCTCCAGTCAGGCTCGAGAATAGTCAGAGTACGGAACACATCTTTCGATTCTTTAGGCTTTTCCATTTCCAGCAATGTATTGCCGAAATCCAACAAACATCCGGTATCACGAGGGTTGATTTCAAGCACTTTTTTATAGCACCTTATCGATTCTTCCAACCGGTTTTCATTGTACAGAGCATCAGCCTTGGCGTACCACAAATCGGCGGAATCGGGATTGATTTTCAGGGCGGCATCGTAATTCTCCAGCGCCCGGGCATATTGCTCGAGGGCATCATAGCAAATTCCCCTGCCGAAAAGAGAAGGGTAATAGTTCGGATGAATGCCGAGCAGGCGGTCGAAATACTTAATAGCCGAAATATAATTTCCGTTATCGCCATAAGCACCGGCAAGGTTGTTCAACGCTTCCGGGTCGTTGGGGTTTATCTCAATGGCTTTCAGCAGGCATTCGACAGTCTTGTCGAGTTTGCCAATTGCCGCATAGGAATTACCGAAATTGTACCATGCGTCAAAGAAGTTGTCAGTCAATGTAACCGCCATATCATAGCATTCGATAGCCTTTTCGAATTGCTTCTTATAATTATGAATAATCCCGCAATTATACCAGAGGTTCGAGTCGAAAGGGTCTTCATTAATCGCTTTCTGATAGTAGTCCAGCGATAGATCAATCATATTAATTGCGTTATACGAAAAAGCAAGCTCCTGATAAATATCGCCTGAATGGCCATCGTAGGCTTCGAGGAATTTCAATATTTTAATTGCTTCTTCGAATTGCTCCAGCGACTGAAGAATCACTGCTTTTTGAAATAGAGCATCCTCGTTGGACGGGTCGAGTTTTAGTGCAAGACTAATTTCATCCAATGCTGCAATGCAATTGCCTTTTTCGTCCAGAATTGCTGATAGGTTGATTCTTGCATCGATGTCGGATGGGTTCAGTGAAAGAGCTTTCCGGATATTATCATTGGCTTGTTCGAATCGCTCTAAATTAATAAGTACAAGAGCTTTCTTTTGCCAAGCCTCGGAAGAATATGGCGCGAATTCAGTCCAAAGTTCGCTGAAAATCAGGGCATCCTCGTAATTCTCATTGTCAATGCAGTAAAGAGTAAGGTGCTCTGCCATATCGATTCCGGGCAGGTTGCTGCCATCCGGGCCGATGCTATTCTTATATTTTTGATATGCTTCCTCTATCCGTTCCGGCAGTTCGTCATCCGGGAAATAGTCATTATATCCTGTTGCGCTCATAGTCCACTTATTCTAATCATTAATTTGGGCCATTAATTTTGCAATTGCATATTGCTAGTGCAGCATCTCATAATAAATTAATATTAAACGTTCCGTCAGTTGTAACAATTGGCAGAACATAAATTCAGGCAGGTTGCGAACCTGCCACTACGCATACATTGGTTGAACTATAACAAAATAGTTATCAATCATTTATGAGCAGTTTTTATATCGTCAGTTGTAACAATTGGCAGAACATAAATTCAGGCAGGTTGCGAACCTGCCACTACGCATACATTGGTTGAACTATAACAAAATAGTTATCAATCATTTATGAGCAGTTTTTATATCGTCAGTTGTAAC
>JAJRTW010000112.1 GCA_024278075.1 Bacteroidota bacterium
AAGGGGGAAGTGAGCCAGGCGAGCAGGGGGTTGTCCTACAATCTGCAAGGCATAAGAGCATAATAAATCCATTTCCTTGCACTTTTAAGTTGAATATCTTATGTAACTACTATATCAATAAACAGTTAGTGCTTTTTGAGGGCAATCTACTTAGCCCGCATTATTCATAAAAAATCCGAAACACCTGACAGGCAATTGATAACAGATATTTAAGATAACTCAATTATGAGCCAAAAATTATCACCGCGGAATCAGCCTAACTCGAATATCCCCCACGAGATACGAAGCTCTTGAGTAAAAGTCCCGCAATAAGCGGGTTAAAAATAATTGGACAAGATAAAAAAAGGGAGGCGGGGAATATGAAACATCCCTCAATAGGTCAGCAATATAAATCATGGCAACGATCGGAATAATGTATTTCTGAAGATAATCTCTAAAATTAATAGCAATGCAGCAATTATGGCTAAGGGCAGGAATCTTTCGGTGTACCTGCTGAAATATGCCACATCAATCTTTGTCTTCTCTAATTCATCAATCTTTTTATAAATCCCCTCGAGAGTTTTATTATTGGTAGCGCGAAAGTACTGGCCGTTTGTGTTCGTTGCAATGCTCTTCAGCAGCGCCTCGTCGATCTTAACATCAATATTACGGTATTGCTTCCCGAAGGGCGTATCGAACGGATAGGGCGCCTTGCCTTTGGTCCCGACACCAATAGTATAAACGCGGATGCCAAATGTTTGGGCTATGTCCGATGCCGTTTCCGGAGCAATAAACCCTGCATTATTCTCGCCGTCGGAAAGCAGAATAATAACCTTGCTTTTAGCCTTGCTGTCCTTCAGCCGTGATACTGCCGTCGAAAGTCCCATACCAATGGCTGTGCCATCGGTGATAACGCCCGGCTCGATAGTAGTAAACAGATTCTTTAGAATATCGTGGTCAATCGTTACCGGGCATTGAGTGTAGCTCTCGCCTGCAAACACAACCAGGCCAATCCTGTCATCGGGCCGGTTGTCAACGAAATCCATAGCTGTGAGTTTTGCGGCGCCGAGGCGGTTGGGCTTGAAATCCTCGGCCAGCATAGAGGTCGAAACGTCAAGGGCAATAACAATATCTATCCCTTCGGTTGTAACCGACTTCTTCTCCGATGATGACTGCGGCCTGGCCAAAGCTGTAATCAGAAGGCATACGGCGATAATCCTAAAGACAAATAAGCTGTGCCTTAATGCCTGGCGGGCGGTCATCCCGGATTGCCCGAAGCCGGCGAATGTGGAAACTTTGATAGACGGCGATTTCTTCTCCAGCCTGAGGATATACCATGCAATCATCAAAGGGATGATAATCAGAAGATAGAAAAATTCCGGATTTGCAAATTGAATTCCTTCCATGATTCCACTCATTATGCTGATTCCTCCTGATTTGCCGGAGCCTCAGTTTTCGTCTCGGTATTTGTATCTTCATTCTTGCTGGCATTTAACGCCATGGTGGTATTAACAAACTCAACGGCAAGGTTCATACTTTCGGAATTCTCATCCGGCAGCGGAGTTACTTTTGCAAATTTCACCTGGTCGGCTACCGACAGCATTCGCTCCAGCTTATTGATTAATTCGATAGGAATTTCAGTAATCTTAATGCCGGAAATGATCTCATTCGAAGTCATTTCGAGTGCCTGAACCTCAAAGCTTCTTTCGATATACAGTCTGATTATATTGGTTAGAATCGAATGATATTTCTTCACCTGTCCCTTCTGCCAAAGTTTTTCATTATCCAGTTTATTTAGGGATTCGAGTGCAAGTAGATGCGCAGGGATTGTCGGATCGTAGTCTAATGCAATTATTTCTTCCGGCTTTCTATTTATCCAGAAATAAATACCAGTGATTATCACACCCAATAATAATATCGCTATGATAATTTCCCATAAATAATCGAGGATAGAAAATGGCTCCCGCATCGGCCCTTTAATATCTTTTATTGCCTCGGCCGTATCCACCCGGACGGTATGGAAAGTAAGGAATAAAGGATTGGTTTCGGCCGGATATAGTGTCTCGAACCCGGGTTTTTCGTACATAACCACAAAAGACGGGATTTCATAGCTGCCCGAATCAAAACATGTAACGGAGAATCGCTGGGTTAATGTGCGGAATTCTCCTTGTATGGCAGTGTCGATCCGTGTCCGGCTGAGGATTTCAATCGTATTAATCGTATCTGGTATCGGCGGCCAAAATATATTCAACGAACTATCGGCCCGAACAGTTAATTCAAGCATTATCCTGTCGCCGATCAGCACTTCATTGGTATCGGCGGCAATCCTTGCTGAGATAGATCCGGCAATGGCTTGATTATTAACATATCCGGCAATTGCGATAACTGATAGTATTAATATTTTGAAAATCGTTTTCATTAGCTAATTTTGTTATTCATAAATAGACTTAGTAAACTCAGCTCATTCCCATATTCCGGAGGCTGTGTGCAAAGGTCCGGAGGCTGTCATTCTGAACTTGTTTCAGAATCTATAAGCCAGTATTCATATGGCATTTGGATCCTGTAATAAATTTCCCGATAAATCGGGATTTCGCAAGCTCAACAAAGGGAGAACTTTTAATATTGACATGGTTCACATAATAATTCTAATGCCTTAGCCCCCTTCGCTTGAAAAAATTCTTCAACGGGGCAATATAGGAATGATCCGTCCTAATCTTGATTAAATCCACATTGCTTCTTGCGAAAACATCCTTCAGATAATCCTGCTTTTCCAGCCACCACCGCCTGAAATTACTTCTAACCATATTGTTAGATGTATCAACCCATCTGTAATCATTTGTTTCGGCATCCAGCATTCTAATTAGCCCAATTTTCGGCAGTTCCTCTTCGTGCTTGTCATATATTTGAACCGCAATAGTATCATGCTTCTTCCCGGATATTTTCATAGCATGCTCAAAATCATCTGCCATAAAATCCGACATAATAAAAACTATACTCCGCTTTTTAATCACATTGGTCATATAGCGCAGGGCCTCTGCCAGGTCAGTCCCCGGGCTTTCGGGCTTGAATTCAATCAACTCGCGTATTATCCTTAATATATGCGATTTGCCCTTCTTCGGTGGTATGAATTTTTCGATTTTATCACTAAAGAATATCAGGCCTATTTTGTCATTATTCTGCATAGCCGAAAAAGCTATAACGGCGCACAGTTCGGTAATCATATCCTTCTTGAACATCGAATGGGTGCCGAAGCTTTCCGAACCACTCACGTCCACCATCAATACAACCGTTAGCTCCCGCTCCTCCTCGAATACTTTGATATACGGTTGATTGAAGCGAGCCGTTACGTTCCAGTCAATCGACCTGATGTCATCACCCGGCTGATATTCGCGGACTTCGCTGAATGACATACCTCGCCCTTTGAATGTGCTATGGTATTCACCGGAGAACATTTGCCGCGATATTCCACGCGTCTTAATTTCAATTTTCCTGACTTTCTTTATTAATTCTGTTGTGTCCATAATGTATATATCTGATGTCAGGTTGAAAGGCCAACCACCATTATCTTTTGAAAAATCAAATTCTTTTCCCTCAAAATTCATGTTTCGTCAGTTTATACAACTGATGAAAATGTGTTAGTTTCAGCCACATCCGAGACAATTCATCTTGAATTTATTTAGGATGAACTGTGTTAATTACTAAGTAGGGTTTCCTCAAAAAGTTGACTGAGATATAATTATTAGTACGTTTGCAATATTAAGGAATAAAACAACCCCCTTAATCCCCCTTTTTTAAGGGGGAATTAAATTGGCTATTCCCCCTTAAAAAAGGGGGAAGTGAGCAAAGCGAGCAGGGGGTTGTCCTACAATCTGCAAGGCATAAGGGCATAAT
>JAJRTW010000113.1 GCA_024278075.1 Bacteroidota bacterium
AGTGAGCAAAGCGAGCAGGGGGTTGTCCTACAATCTGCAAGGCATAAGGGCATAATAAATCCATTTCCTTGCACTTTCTAATTGAATAGTTTTCGTAATTACTATAACAATAAACAGTTAGTACTTTTTGAGGGCAATCTACTTAGAATTGGAAAATCAAAGAATTGGCAAATAAATCAGTAAATAACGGCTTAACCGGAGTGAAAGCGGAATCAATGACAGTTGCCGAAATCTTCACTCCCGGCCGAAACAGCGAAGTCGAACTTCCCTTGTTTCTCGAGTCGGTATCTGCCGGCTTCCCGTCTCCGGCTGATGATTACCTTGAGGGCAAGCTCGACCTGAACGAGTATCTGGTTCGCAATCCCACGGCTACATTTTTTGTCCGGGTAACGGGTGATTCCATGATAGAGGCCTCGATTAATTCAGGTGATATATTAGTTGTTGACAGGTCGATCACGCCCAAGGACGGCAGTATTATAATAGCTGTAATCAACGGTGAATTGACGGTGAAACGTTTGTCTAAAACCAAGAATAAGATGTACCTGCTGCCTGAAAATAAGAACTACAAGCCGATAGAAATTACGACGGAAATGTATTTCGAAGTGTGGGGAGTGGTAACAAATGTGATTCACTCGGTTGTGTGAGATGAGACAATAACTTTGAAAACAGACTTTTCTCAAACTCCGAGGCTGTGTGAAAACACTCAAAACGTCACCCTGAGCGGAGTCGAAGGGTGCAAGTAATATCTATATATTTTTTACTTTTCACACAACCACTCCGATTCAATAGTGTGGAATTGATGATAATTATTCTGATTATACCCTATCATTATTTCTTATGTCCAAAACAATTTTCGACCGCGAATCCGAATCAATTTTCCAGACCTATAAAAGGCTCCATATATCGGCTGACCGTGCCGAAGGGTGCAGAATCTTTGCTTCCGATGGCGGTGTATATCTGGATTTTCTCGGAGGGATTGCAGTAAATTCCCTGGGCCACAGCCATCCGGCTATCATCAAAGCTGCCAAAGGCCAGATAGATAAATACATGCACCTCTCGAATTTCTTCTACCAGGAACCCCAGGTGCGACTTGCCGAAAAGCTGAAGGGAATCTCAGGTTACGAGCGGGTGTTTTTCTCCAACTCCGGCGCCGAATCCATCGAAGGAGCCATTAAACTTGCCCGGCTATGGGGGAGGACTCATAATAAATCCGAGATAATAGCTTTCACCGGCGGATTTCACGGCAGGACTTATGGCGCCCTCTCGATAATGGATAAGCCTCTTTTCAAGGACGGCATGGGGCCGTTTCTGCCCGGAACCAAAGTCATAAAATATAATGACGCAGATGAATTAAACGCCAATGTTGATGAGAATACATCGGCGATTATTATGGAATTCATCCAGGGCGAGGGCGGCCTGGCAGTAGCCGATGAGAAATTTATTGAAGCAATTATCCGGCTGAAAGAGGAGTATGGCTTCCTTCTTATTGCCGATGAAATCCAGTCCGGTGCCGGGCGTACGGGGCGGTTCTTTGCTTTCGGGCATTTCGGTATCCGGCCCGATGTGGTTACTATGGCGAAAGGGATCGGCGGCGGCCTGCCATTGGGAGCTATACTTGCCACAGACAAAGTGGCGAATTTACTCGAGCCGGGAATGCACGGCACCACTTACGGCGGCAATGCAGTGGCCTGCGCCACAGGATTGGCTGTGCTGGAGGAATTGGAAAACGGCCTGATGGATCATGTTAATGAAGTTAGCGCATATCTGAACGGAAAGCTAAATGAAATAAAAAATGACCATTCTGATAAAGTACTTGAAGTGCGTGGCATGGGCTTGATGACGGGACTGCTGCTCAGCTTTGATTCGACTATACTGAGGGACGAACTCCTTAAAAGGAAGATCATCACAAATGCAGGTGCGGGCAATATCCTGCGGCTGCTTCCGCCTCTGATTATCAACAATTCTGATATAGATGAGTTTATCGATGGCTTGGGGGAATCCCTGGCGGCGATTTAACCCGAATATTTCGGGGTTTTTACCTAAGGTTTTGTCTCTTTGCGGGATAAAAGATGATTAGGCAATAATTACGGTAATTATTATAGGGTGGGAATAGGGCATCTCATAACATCTGTTATCTTTTGCAAGTCCGGTATCCTGAATAATTTCGATTGATGATGGATATTATTCATATAAATTAGAAAATGTCTTCCCTGCTACTTCTGCAGTGTCCCGTCCGGCAGAATCATAGGATAATCCACCGGAACTTTCCCCTTTAGGATTCTCTTGAATTTACTCTTTGCCAATGCCTTTTTCAAAGAAGCAATGCGGTCAATAAATATTATGCCGTTCAGGTGGTCGACTTCGTGCTGGATGAGCCTTGCAAAGAACCCATCGGCCTGCTCAATCTGCTGGTTGCCATCGATGTCCAGATAGCGAACCTGAATCTCGGCCGGCCGGATGACCTTCTCGAAATATTCCGGAACGCTCAAACAGCCCTCGAGGTCTTCGATAGTCTCATCCGAGAAATGTTCGATTGCGGGATTAATCATGGTGATAGAGCGGTCTTCGTCCACCTCGCCGGCGACAGACAAATCCATAACTATTACCGATTTATTCGCGCCAACCTGATTGCCCGCCAGCCCGACGCCGGTATCAATATTCCGCATCGTGTCGTACATATTATCAACAAGCTTCTTCAATCTGCCGTCGATGTTCTTAATCTCTTCGGTTTTTTGCTGCAGGACCGGGTGAAAACAATTGTATATTGGTATTACTGCCATTAATATTCCTAATTTATAAAATTCCAGAATAAAGTAACGTTGATTCAATGTGATTATTATTTTTGTTCAGAACGAATAATAACACTTGCTCCTCATGGCAGTGCAAAAGGATACCCTTAATAATAAATAATCATAAAAGGAAATTGAAATATTGATTATATATTTACCGCTTCGCCCCAGGCCTGGGCGGCTGCTTCCATAATCGCCTCGCTCAATGTCGGGTGGGCATGGATTGTTTTGAATATAGTTGGTGCGGTCGCCTCTAAAGTTCTGGCAAGGCCGATTTCGCCGATCATTTCGGTAACGTCGGGGCCAATCATGTGGGCGCCAAGCACCTCACCGTATTTAGCGTCAAATATTAATTTGACAAACCCGCGGGCTTCGCCGATGCCATGGGCTTTGCCGGAAGCCGTGAAGGGGAACTTACCGATCTTCACATCATGCCCGGCCTGCTTGGCTTGCTCCTCGGTCAGGCCGATGCTGGCAATCTGCGGGTTGCAATAGGTACAGCCGGGGATATTGCCGTAATCTATGCCAGATGATGAATGGCCGGCAAGGTTTTCAACTAATGCAATTGCTTCAGCCGAAGCTTTATGCGCCAGCCAGGGCGGCCCGGCCACATCGCCAATGGCGTAAATGCCATCAACACTGGTTTGCATCAATTCATTGATTTTAATAAACCCTTTCTCTATCTCGATGCCTGCATTTTCAAGGCCGATATTCTCAATATTTGCCTGAATTCCGATGGCATTGAGTGCAATATCAGCTTTCAGGATTTCCTCCGAACCGTCTTTCTTTTGTATTATTACTTCGGCATTTCTTCCATTGGCAACTGCCGAAAGCACCTTAGTTGAAGTCATGATTTTCATTTTGGACTTGCGGAAATGGCGGGATAGTTCCTTGGATATATCCGCATCCTCTATTGGCAATATCCTGTCCATCATCTCAACGATTGTTACTTCGGTGCCGAAGGCATTGTAGAAATAGGCGAATTCGATGCCGATGGCGCCTGCTCCCATAATTATCATCGACTTCGGTATTTTCTTCTGTATCATTGCTTCGGAACTGGTGATAATCCTCTTGCGGTCAACTTCAATTCCGGGGAACATTCTCGGCCTTGCACCGGTGGCTATGATAATGTGTTTGGCTATGATTTCATCGGTGATATTTCCATTTTTATCGCTGACTTCCACCTTGCCCTTTGTCTTAATCGAACCGCTGCCATTGACAGATTGCACTTTGTTCTTCTTAAACAAATAGCCTATCCCGTCCGACATTCTTTTGGATACATCTCGACTTCTTTTGATGATTTGGCCGAAGTCCACATTCACCGGGCCGATGTCGAAGCCGAAGTCCGAGGCATGGTTCAGAAAGTGCATGTATTCAGCGGTCTTGAGCAGAGCTTTTGTCGGGATGCAGCCCCAGTTGAGGCATACTCCGCCAAGCTCGCTGCGTTCTATACATATAGTCTTGAAGCCTAACTGCGTGGCACGAATAGCAGCCACGTATCCACCCGGCCCGGAGCCGATTATAGCTATATCGCAATTATGTGTGTTCATTATGCTTTCCTGAGAATTAATTAGTTAATAGCCACCGGTTGCTTGCCACAATTCATTAGTCAGTACCGTTGAATTTATAATGCAATTTAAGTGTTTTGGCAGAAATATAAAACAGGTTAATAATTGGGAAATGCTAAAATAATATTCATTATGTCATTTCTCATGTCAGTAGTGTCCGGTAAAAAATGGGAGGTGTACTGAATATATCCCTATTAACTATTGTATGTCATTCCCGCCCATCGACTTCGCTCAGGATAAACTCCAGCGGGAATCCAGTATTTACGGGCTATTTTATATATATAAGATGATTCCGGATTCCGGATTCCCGATAGCGGGATTTCGTAAACTCAACAAGTCCGGAATGACAAGTAATATTATCAAAATTGCTATGATACGAAATTGTATCTAAAACAGTATAATATAGGGCAAAATACAGGCTATAACTGTGATTACCAATTATTCACTGCTTTTTAACCGGACACTACTGAGGGCAAAATGTAGAATATAACAGCGATTTGGAATAATTCACTGCAATTTAACCGGACACTACTGTTCTCACGTGTAATAAATATATTGAGAATTCTTATCATTTCATCTGTCTTTGAGCAGCAATGTTTCTTCCTGCTAAATCTATCTAAATAAATGCCTTACGATAATAATAACACCTCCTGTTGCATAAGTTGCGGCCTAATATATGCCAACATCCAACGTATTACAGCGATGCGGGCCCGCCGTTTGCTCATTATCCTAAAAGATTGAAAATAAATTCATTCAAATACCTTGCCAAAGCTCAACTAATGTAACGATACACAAAAAAGCATGTCATATTTGTGAAATCAGAGTTAAAATAACTTTCGTTAATTATTTTGACTAATCCATTGCAAAACAGAGATTTGCGGGAAAATTGCATTCCCAAATCGGAGAGGCTGTGTGAAAAGGCTCAGAGAGTGTCATTCTGAACTTGTTTCAGAATCTATAAGCCATTATTCATGCGATATTTGGATCTTGAAATTAATTCAGGCTGACATATTTTGATGTTTTCACACGCCCTCGGAATTTGGGAATGCGATGAATATACTAAGCCTTTTTACGAATAGTTACACTAAGTCCCGGCTACAATTCTACAATAGTAACGCCGGCGCCTCCCTCGGCAAGCTCGCCAAGGCGGAAATCCACTATTGATTGATGGCTGTGCAGATATTCATGGATTGCCTCTTTCAAAGCACCGGTGCCCTTTCCATGAATAATTGTCAGATGCTCCAATCCGCCCAATAGTGCATCGGAAATAAAATCATCAACCATTCGAAGAGCCGCCTCCGCCCTATTCCCCCTTAAGTCAATCCTGCTTTGTGCGTCATATTTTATATAGCTCTGCGCTGGCTTCGGTTTATCAGCCTTTTTCTTTGACGGCCTCAATCTCGCCAGTGGCAGCCTTATCTTCAGGCCATTCGATTCGATTAAAGCAGTTTTATTCTTTGCATCGATTTCAAGCACCGTACCTCCGCCTGATGTTTCAGTTATCGAAACAGTAGAGCCTTCCCGGATAGTTTGCTCCGGCGTTTCATCGTCTTTATTCGGTTCGGCAACGAAAATCCCCGCCACTTTTTCCTCCAGCTTTTCCTTCTCCGCTTCGTAGTCTCTCTTTATTTCGGCGATAGATTTTCTCTCTTCCCTGACTTCCTTGATTGTACGCTCGATCATCTTATTGGCATCCGATACAATCCTAAGGGCATCCTGGCGGGCGGAGTCAATTAGCTCTTTTCGCTTCTGGTTTATACCGGCATATTTAGCTTCATTTTCCTTCCTTAACTTTTCGGCCTTTATTTTTTCCTGTTCCGCTGCGGCTCTTAAAGACATAGCCTCCGATCGGTATTTTTGCAGCACTGATATACTTTTCTCCAATTCCTCGCGGTGCGGGCCAAGATATTGCATCGCCTGCTTCAGTATTACTTTCGGCAAACCAATGGTTTCGGCCAAAATAAATGCATAACTATTGCCGGGAATCCCCGATAGGAATTTATATGTTGGCTGCAATTTCTCTTCGTCGAATTCAAGCGAAGCGTTTTCTATTACATCTCTTGTAAGTGCATAAGTTTTCAGCGATGACTGGTGGGTGGTGGCCACAAAGAATAATCTATAATCGATAAAGCGGTCCAGAATGCCCGAGGCAAGTGCCGCACCTTCCTGCGGGTCTGTGCCGGAGCCGATTTCATCAATAAGCACCAGCGAATCCCGGTCGCAATGATTAATAATCTCCTTCAACTGGTACATCTGAGAACTGAAAGTGCTTAGGTCGTTTTCAATTGACTGGTGGTCGCCGATAGAAGAGAATATCTTCACAATATTTGTCCTGCACACACCCAAAGGAAATATTCCGCTAAGGGCAATTGCTATATTCAGGCCAATGCTCTTCAGTGCAACGGTTTTGCCGCCTGCATTCGGGCCGGAGATCAGGTGGCCGCGGCTATCCGAAGAAAATTCCACATCCAGCGGAATCACATTATCTCTGCCCTTGGAATGAACCAGCAGCGGATGGCGAATATCTTTTAGATAAATCTCTCTATGTGTGGTAATTTCAGGTTTAATCCCACCAAATTCCAATGCGTATTTTGCCTTGGCTAACACAGAATCGATATGGGCCGCAATATCAACCGAACGCAGGAACTTATCGGCTTCAACTCCAAGCTCGGCCGTCAGGTTCAATAGTATCTTATATATCTCCCTTTTCTCTTCATTGTCCAACAGGGCTAAATCATTGTTCATTTCAATAATTTCAGATGGCTCGAGGAATACGGTAGCCCCGGTTTGGGAAACGCCATGAATAATCCCCGGCAGATGGCGTTTATGCTCCGACCTGACCGGCAGCACAAATCGCCCCCCGCGAATGGTTACGAAATCCTCTTGGACGATATCTTCCTCCACCGTACGCCGAAGGATTTTCCGGAGCCTGCTGCGAAGCCTTGCCGATTTTGATTTAATCTCGCGGCGGATTCTCGACAGCTCGCGCGTGGCATTGTCCTTCACCTCGCCCGTATCTTCGATAGCGTCGCCAATATGCTTTTCCAAAAGCTTGTTTTCGTGCAGCCGGCTGCTCTCTTCAAATAATACCGGGTACTTATCAATACGCGAATCGAAGAATTGCTTAATCAGCCTTACAGCCCTGATAGTATCTTTTATCGCAAGCAGGCCGGAGGTCGACAGGACTGAATTCGCAACTCTCGACTGCTGAATTTTCTCCCTTACGTCCGACAATCCATCCATAGGCAGCGGATTATCGTACATGCAAACATTCACTGCCTCTTCTATCAGGTCATGCTCGCGCCTTAGCCATGCAATATTCCGCAGCGGCAAAGAATTAAGAATAATTTCCTCGCCCAGGCTGCAAAACGAATATCCCGATATTTTCCGGAGAACACTGTTGAACTCAAGTTCATCGAGAGTCTCATTCTCCAATTTTGACAGGCCGGAATCATTTGACAGAACCATATTACATGGCCCCGAGAATATTTCGGACCGCCTTCTGCACCGCACCGCCGTCGGCTTTGCCTTTTAGTCCTTTCATTGATGCTCCCATCACTTTCCCCATATCCTGCATACCTGTGGCTTCCAGCTCGGTGATGATATTTTTTACAAAATCATTGATTTCATCATCCGACATCTGCTTCGGAAGAAATTCAAGTATGATTTCGAGTTCGGCTTTTTCCTTGTCGGCCAGCTCCTGCCTGCCCCCTTTCTCATACATTGCAATAGCATCGCGTCTTTTCTTGGCATTCGATTTCAATAATTTCATGCCATCCTCTTCGTTCATATCCCTTCCCGCCCCACTTTTATTGAATTCGATTATGCCGGCACGAATAGACCTCAATGTCTCCAGCCTTAACTTCTCACCGCCCTTAAGCGCAGATTTAATACCCTCATTGATTTTTTCAGTTAAACTTATCGCTTTATTTGAATCCATAACAATCACCCGATTAATTACAACTATTTCACAAAATTACTTATGTTTTCCCATCGCTGAAACAATCATCTAAATATTTCTTTAACCCGAACATTTCGGGTCTTTTTTTCTTAGGCTTCGTATATCTTAGGAAATATGAGAGTTAGACACAAAGCACCGAAATTATTATTGGCTCAAAATAAAATAATGAAATAATATCGGTAATCCATTGCCTGTCAAGTGTTTTGAATATTTTATGAATAATGCGGGTTAAATTTGTTTTATTTACCGCATACGGCTAAATTGCGTTTTCCGTTATATTATTATCAAATTATATCATAAACGGACTAATTACTAATTTAATATTAATTAAATCATAATTCCGAACAAATGCAAGAAGCGGTTTATCACAAAAATTTCGAAGTCGAGGACGAATACTTCTGGTTTGTGGGCAGGAATGCGATTGTAGCTAAATTGATTGATGAACTATGCTGTCTGAATAATAATGATGAGGTGTTGGACATAGGCACCGGCACCGGCGGATTTGCTACCTTATTATCGGAAAAGTATAGCGTGATTGGCCTTGACACTTCGCCTGTTGCGCTGGAATACTGCAGAAAACGAGGCCTAAGGAATCTGTTCCTCGGCACCCTTGATGAATTCCCGGCCGGTGAGTTGAATATAAAAGCAGCCGTAATGCTGGACGTTATTGAGCATATTGATGATGATTCCGGAATTGTCAAACAAGTTTACGACATGCTCCCCGCTGGCGGCTTCTTGATTGCCACTGTTCCGGCCTATCGGTGGATGTGGAGCCAGCACGACGTTGCCCACATGCACAAAAGAAGGTATAATATGAAGAATTTCAGGAAATTGCTGACAAATGCCGGTTTCGACCTGAAGTTCACCTCATATATCAATACGTTTTTGTTTATTCCGGCCGTTCTTAAAAGGTTCGTCGATAAATTAAATCCGGCAACCAAGCGAAAGGATGAAACCGTTGACGAAGTGCCGGCCGGCATCAATACTTTGTTCACGAAGATATTTCTAGCGGAGGGCAAGCTTTTGCCTGCAATTAAGTATCCGTTCGGACTGACTATTGTCGCCATTGCCCGAAAGAGTTAATCATTTATTACAATCTATCATATTCATCACAATGACAAAAAAAACTACAGCTCCAGCAAGCAAATTATCCCGTCAAAAAAGCAAGCCAGTGGCCAAAGTTTCTCCGCCGATGGACTTCCCCGTATGGATGCCAATAATTATATTTGCACTTGCAACATTTATTTTCTTCTGGCAGCAGCTAAGCGGCGGCAGCTTCTTTTGGGAGGATTTCGCGGAGTTTGTCTATCCGACTCAGAATTTTGCGGCAAAGGCATTTGCCAATGGCATTCTGCCTTTCTGGAATCCGTATACATTCGTCGGCATGCCGTTCATAGCCGATCTTCAGGTTGGCTTTTTCTATCCGTTCAACCGCTTATTATCGTTGTTTATATCTGACGGGCAGCTGTCGGTTTGGGCGGCTCAGTTCATTATCATACTTCATTTCTTTATTGCACAGTTAAATCTTTATTTGCTGGCAAGGCATCTCAGAATAAGCTCGATCGGCTCGATACTGGCAGCAATATCGTATTCTTTTTCGCTGATACTTGTTTGCCATGCGATTCATCCGATGATTATTTATCATCTGGCGTGGTTTCCCGTTGTGTTTATGTTTATCCATAAAGCAATTGCCGGCGGAGAGATAAAAGCCGGGAACTACAAATCGGCCATCTACGCCGGTTTGATACTCGGGATGAGCCTGCTGTCGGGACATCCGCAAACTACGCTATACGAATTCTTCTTTCTCGGAGTATTTGTGCTTTGGTTCCTAATTGCCGGCTTGCGTAAAGGCGAGCTTGGCGGCGGGAAAATTTTACGATTTATAGCAGTGGCGGCAATTCCGTTTATCATAGCAGTTGGCATATTCTCGATTCAACTGCTACCGTCGCAGGAGCTTGCCGGGCAGTCCCAAAGAGAGGAGCTATCGTTCGAAAAAGCGGCGGAAGGCTCTATGCAGTTCAAGCAGGTATTCTCGGCTGTTGTCCCCAAAGTATTTGGCTTTGTCGATGGCGAAAATTTATCCCGGTCCACATATTATCTCAAGTTCGGCCGGCAATTCCAAAGTCATTTCTACTGGGAGACTTCATATTACTTCGGCATCGTTGCACTCCTGATCGGGATATTCGGCATATTATTGAAAATCCGAACTCGAATGGGCGCCTTTCTGTTTGCAATGACTATGGCCGGGTTCTTTTTTTCCTTAGGTTCGAACGGCTTCCTGTTCCCATTGCTCTTTGAACTGCCCTTATTCGGTTCGTTTCGGAATCCTGCCAAGATGATGTTCTTTCTTGTGCTTGCTTTCAGCTTGTTCGCCGGATTTGGTTTTGACGGGTTGTGGCAAAAGCTGAAGGATAAAACCGTTCTGATTAAGTTATTAATAATCACTGCTATTGCGTTGCTTATGGCATTTCTCGTAGCCTCCGGCACTATTCTCGACAGCTTCGAAACCCCTGCAAGGATTGTCGATGAAACCGCCTCCTACGGGTCAACGGCTGTTTTGTTCATTATTGCCGTAATATTGACAGCAGCCCTGATAAACCGCGGGATGTTCAAGCCGCTGTTGGGTGGCAGTATTCTTATCGCCCTGGCATTTATTGATTTGAATATGGCCGGCAGCTCTTTTAACAGCAGCCCGAATGATCCTGCGAAACAGTATCAAATAAGCAAAGAAATTGAGAATGCGTTTATAGCCAAGGTTCCCGGCGAAAACTTCAGAGTATTATCAAGGATTTATAATCCACCCTATATGGCATTGAGCCGCAATCAGGGATTGTTTACGAATATCTTCCTCGTCGGCGGATATAATCCATTGATCCTCAAGCGAATCCGCCCGCCGCTGGAATCTTTTGATGACCTCCATAATATCTGGAATGTGAAATATGAAATAAGGGCAGAGCAAGGCAGGCAACCGCAATTCTATGAAAGAACAACCAGATACGGCCACGCCTGGATGGTGTATGACGCCGTGGTTACCGATGAAAACAGAGTAGAGGATTTAATCAAGCAGAATAAACATGACCTAACAGCGACTGTAATATTAGAAGAGCAGCCGGATTTAGTCCTTCAAAAACCAGCAGAAGTGAATTATTCGCCTGAAATTAAATGTACTGATTATTCTATAAACTCATTCGAATATGAGGTCAGCACAAAATACAACGGTGTCCTTTGTTTCAGCGAGATATGGTATCCGGCCTGGCAGGTATATATTGATGGCCGGCCGGCGAAATTATTGAGGGCAGATTATTCGTTCCGTGCCGTGGCAGTGCCTTCTGGCAGCCACAAGATTGAAATGAAATATGAGTCCCGAAAATTCAACACGGGCATGTACGTTACGTTATTCACCTTAGCACTTTCGATTGCCGGTTGGTTTATTGCAAAGAAGATGGAATAACAAGTATTTATACTTACTGTACAATTAATTCAAATTGTTTAATTTCCAATAAAAATGAAATTCGGAAAAAGAAATACGGAGTTAGGCCAAGAAAATACTCTTGCCTCCATAGACGAAGAGCTGAACCTTAAGGATTTATTTAATCAGGGGTTTAGGTTAATACGGGATGAATTCTATGAGCAGGCCGAAGATTTTTTTTACAGCCTCTTAGAGCATTTCTAAGAAATACCTGAGATATACTTCAACTTGGCGTTTATATCTCTGAAACTTGAGGATTATAATGGAGCTTTAGGGCATTGCAAAAAAGCAATTAAATTAAAAGCGAAATATTGCGAGGCTCATAACCTATTGGGAATTATAAAATTACGCCTTAATAAACAAAGAGAAGCCGCCACGGCATTCAGGAAATCAATCAAGTTGAATAAAAACTTTTACGAGGGGCACTATAACCTCGGAAATTTGCACTATGAACTCGGCGAATATAAAAAGTGCATAAAGCAATTCGAGGAATGTAACAGAATCAACCCGTCGAATGCCGAAATATTTTATAATCTGGGAAATGCCTATCTAAACCTGAAACTGTTCGGCGAAGCCACAGATTCATTTCAGATTACCTTAAGTATCGACCCGGATTATCCCGACGCCCTGAATAATCTGAGCGTGATTTATTACAACCAGGATAATTACGAAAAGGCCGAATATTATTTAAAGGAAATTATCTACAGGAAGCCGGAATATTTTGAGGCCTATCGCAAACTTGGCACTATTTATTATAAAACCGGCAGATACTCCGATGCTATCCTCGTCTTGAAACAAGCCACGGAGCTTGATCCGGACTTCGACCCTATTCGATTGATTTTGGGCAAATGCTATAGCTTTGAAAAATGGTATCCGCAGGCAATCGAAAGCCTTGAAATATATTTTAATAAAAATCATACCCACACCGACGGGCTTGTTGAATTGGGCATATCGTATTGCAACGTAGGCAGGTATGAAGAGGCCACGGGGGTATTCGAAGTGGCAAATACAATCGACGACGGCGATGCCGACGCATGTATATGGCTGGGATATGCATACGAGCATACCGGCAATTACAATGCGGCCGAAGTAGCATTCCTCGAAGCTCAAAGAATCGATCCTCTGAAAATTGATGTTTATCTGGGCCTGGGCGGGGTTTATCTTCATGAAGATAACATCCCGGGCGCTATGGCCGTATTCGAGCAGGGCAAAACAATTGATCCCGGCAATGCGGAAATATTCCTTGGGTTAGGAGTTTCAAACATATTGCTTGCCAAGGACGATGAAAGTGACGAAAAGTATAAAAAGGCAATTCGATATTTTGAGACGGCATTAAAGATTAAGCCGGATAACTTCAATGCTTACTTCCAGCTTGGTGTGGCTTACGATAAAATCAAGAATTACAAAAAAGCCCTTAATTGCCTGTTGACGGCAAAGGGCCTTGAGCCGCGCAGTGTGAACACTCACTTCCAACTTGGGATAGTAGCCGCCCATACGAATAAATACCACGGTGCAATCAATCATTTCAATAATGCCCTGCGGATTCAGCCCGATATGTTTCAGGCTCACTACCACCTGGGATTGATTTACACTTACATGGAGCATCACACAAAAGCCATCGAAGTGCTGCGGCGCTGTATCTTGTTGGACCCAAAGTACATTGATTCCTACAATGTCCTTGGCGTGGTTTATTTAAATAACGACGATGTGGAAAAGGCAGTTACATTATTTTTGAATGCAGTTGAGATCGACC
The DNA here is from genome assembly GCA_024278075.1 of Bacteroidota bacterium. Taxonomy (GTDB): domain Bacteria; phylum Bacteroidota; class Ignavibacteria; order Kapaibacteriales; family UBA2268; genus JAJRTW01. Next base: position 13,541 of record JAJRTW010000113.1, read on the forward strand.
CCGACAATGCCCTGGCTCATTATCATCTCGGGCTGGCCTATTTCGCCAATGGCTGGAAGAAAGATGCTTATACTGAATATTACAAATTGCTCAACTACGACGAACAGCTTGCCGAAAGATTAAGAAAAAGCATCTCGGAAAGTGATGATAAAATTATTGATGGGGGGTGAATTATTTCCGTTAGAAATATAGGAAATTTGAACTGGTATTAAAAAGCTATTTTATCATTTTGACTTCAGTTTTTATCCAAGAATAAGAAGATTTCTTTTTCCAGTTTTCCTTTTGAATTGCAGCGAATACGATTTGATCTGTTTGTATCTTCATAGTTATAATTTAATACAGCTTCATAATGTGTTTTGATTATTACTTTTGTTGTTTGATCAGTTTTTGCCATAATAATTATGTTGAAATTTGATTGGTATGAATTTATTATCTCGTAAGTTCCCGGCCCTCCGCAATCCATATAAATATAGGGGTTGAAATTTAATGGAATCTCCCCGTATAAAATCCCGGATTCCTTGTCAATGCTTTTCACGTTGATATTATATAAATCAACCATATCGATTAATCTGTCCCATATAGAATCAAAACTTTTATGATAGACCTTTTCGGTTAATATATTATAATAATTGGGGTAAGTATATGTACATCCCGTAAATATTGAACTTAATATGAGTAATAACAATATGGCAATTCTTTTTCTCTTCATATCCGGCTCCGGTTAATTAAACCCTCACGGAAATTAATAAGTATATTCAATACTATTTTACCGTGAGGATATAAGTCTTAGATTTGAATATAATCTTTTTCGTTTAATAAGTATAACGAAGAATATTAAGAAAGGTTTCGAGTGCAATACTAATGTGCTGGAACGATAAATTAAATCATTCAATCATTATCTTTTGTAACCACCTCGAACATAACCAGAACGGGGCAATGATCCGACAGCTTTTTCACTTCACGGTCGCTGTATGCCGAATAGAGGTCATATAATCTGAGGCTGTTTTGACGGTATCTTTCGGCGGCGGAATTAGTAACAATTATATGGTCGATGCCCATTAGGTTCACATATTTACAGCTTTTAAGCCGGGAGCTCAGGAAATTCAGATTAGTGCTTTGGGTTAGTTCCCCAATAGTATTATTCTTTTTTCGTGCAGGGTAATCGTTTACATCCCCAAGCAGAATCAAGTCTTTTTCCGCACCGGCGGCAAGAACCGAGTCCATCCAACGGCTTGCTATACCGGCCTGCTTCTTCCTTATTTGCCTGCTCGCTATCTTTTTCTCATAAGTATTATCATATCTCGAGGTGGATTTGAAATGCACCGTCATTGCAATGAAATCGAACTCACCCTTTCGCGCTTCAATGATAAATCCCGGGCGTGTCCTGTTTTTAATAACAGCTATGGGCCGGTAAACCCGCGATGAAATAATTTCAACATCTTTCTTATACAGGAAAGCCAGATTCTGAAGCCCGCCGCCGGAATCAATAACGAATTCATACCCGGGCAGATGCTTAGTCAGCTTCCTTAGGGCCTCTTCATTTTCAATTTCCTGCAATGCAAGGATGTCGGCTCCGGTGGATTCAATTACTTCTGCCAGCCTTATGTAGTCAGCCTCAGTTCTTTTTATTTTGTCATTTTCGCCATCGCCCAGCCATGCAATATTGAATGTGCCGATAGTTAGGAAATCGGGATTGGCAGAATTAATATCTGATTGGTTATAACAGGCAGAATTAGCAAGAAACAGAAATGGTAATAATAATAATATAAGCTTTCTCATAATTATATCCTAGCTGCTAAGCTCCGGCTTTGCGTTAATAAATTGCACCCCGCCAAACGTAGCCGACGGATTAACTCCATCTGGCCTATAATAAAAAAGCGGGGCAGGCCCGCTTTATGTTTCGCTTGATAATAAAATATTAACATCGAAAAAAATCTTCACATAATAAAATACCATCAAATTCGGCAGAGCTTATTGGTTCTTAATCATTTCCATAGCATCGGCAATGGTGGTGCGAACGTGGTCCACCGAAGTATTGAGAGCCGCCTTTTCATCATCGTTCAATTTAAGCTCGATAACTTTCTCGACTCCGCCTTTGCCAAGCACAACGGGAACGCCTACCAAAACGTCATCGTATCCGTATTCGCCTTCAAGAAGCACAGAGCATGGGAGAATACGCTTTTGGTCGCGAACAATTGATTCGATCATCTGAACCACCGCCGAAGCAGGTGCATAATAAGCACTTCCCGTTTTCAGATATTTTACGATTTCGCCGCCGCCGCCGGCAGCCCGGGCGCATATTGCATCCATTCTTTCCTTTGGTATTAAATCATTTACGGGAATTCCGGCAACGGTAGTAAACCTCGGCAATGGCACCATAGTATCGCCGTGGCCGCCAAGAATTAGTCCCTGAATATCCTGCATTGAAACGCCAAGCTCCATTGAAATAAACGAGCGGTAGCGGGCAGTGTCGAGGATGCCTGCCATACCGAATACTTTATGCTTGGGAAGGCCGGTAACCTTAAGCGCAAGGTAAGTCATAACATCCAGCGGGTTCGACACGATGATATAATATGCCTCGGGTGAATATTTAATCGCACTTTCGGCACAGGACTTAACGATATTCGCATTTTTAATCACAAGGTCATCGCGGCTCATGCCGGGTTTCCTGGCAAGGCCGGCCGTAATAACAACTATATCGGAATCCTTTGTCTCTTCGTAGGAATTCACGCCATAAATCCTTGTATCGGACTCGTTTACGGGCATCGACTCATACATATCAAGAGCCTTTCCCTGCGGGATACCATCGATTATATCAACGAGATAAACATCTTTGGCCAATTCGGCGTTAGCGATAAGCTGGGCACAGGTTGCCCCTACATGTCCGCCGCCAATTACTGTAATTTTCATTTTCTTTATCCTTATTTTTTTCAAATCCACTTAATAAATATTGACTGACTGTCGAACAAAAACGAAAAGAAGCAACCACCGGCTGTCGATGGCTGCTTCCGCATTTTATCTGAATTACGCACCGCAAAGTTCTTTATATTTTGCAGTTGGCAGCGATTTCGGGCGAATTATCGGCAGCCCGTAAGCGCGAGTGATAATTGCCTGGGCGCAGATTCCCATTGCCCTCGAAACGCTGAACAGAACCGTATAATAGCTAAACTCCTTCATTCCGTAATGATAGAGCAAGGCGCCGGAACCGGCGTCAACATTGGGCCACGGATCCTTAATCTTCTTCACCTGCCGCAGAACGTTCGGCACCACATCGAATACGCGCGACACGGTCTGGAACACAGGATCATCCGGCATATACTCTTTGCCGAAGGCAAGGAAAGCGTCAAAACGGGGATCGGTCACTCGAAGAACGGCGTGGCCGTAACCGGGGATAACTTTACCCGAATTCAGAGTGTCCCAAGCGAATTTTTCCAGTTCTTCGGGTGTCGGGGCGCCATTGAATTGTTTCATTGTTTCGAGCACCCAGCCGAGGCATTCCTGATTTGCAAGGCCGTGAAGAGGGCCGGCAAGGCCGTTAAGCCCCCCGCAAAGCGAGTAATATAAATCCGACAATGCCGAATTAATAGTAGATGCGGAATAAGCCGAGACGTTACCGCCTTCGTGGTCGCAATGCAGCGTAAGATATAGGCGCATTAATCTCGCAAAGTCGCCGCTGTCGTCCGGAATGCCAAGCATATGCGTATAATTTGCACCCCAGTCCAAGGATTTATCGGTGTCGATTCGCTCACCCTTGCCGAAACGTTTGCGATAAACATAAGCCCCGATTGCCGGCAGTTTGGCAAGAATATTCAAAGAATCTTCCAAGGTTGGTTTCCAGTAATCCGCTTTTTGGATGCCCGAATTATATGCTTTCATAAACTCGGATTCTTTCTGCATAACAAGAATAGCTGTGTTGAACATCGCCATCGGGTGGGAATCTGCTGGCATAGCGTCGAGAACATCCCATACGTAACCCGGCACATCTTCGCGAGCTTTATATTCTTTTTGCAAATCGGCCAATTCTTCATCATTCGGCAAATCGCCGGTCAGCAGCAGCCAGAAAATTTCTTCCGGTATTTTATCGGTAAGGTTTTTCAATTCAATTCCCCGGATAACTAATCCCTTGTCCGGCGGAACTTCCGAAGTATCGCAAACAAGGCCTTTAACGCCGCGCAACCCGCCATAGGCCTGGGCCAAAGTAACTTTAGAAACCTCTGATGCAGCTTTCTCTTTTACAAATGCACGAATTTCGTCGATAATCGGTGGAAGCGTATGTTCCAATTTTGCTTTTAGTAACGACATATTAATTCCTTTAGAAAGTTTAACGAGAGTTTAATCTATTAGATTTATCCTACAATAGAATTTTCTGAACAATAGAATTTTCTGAACAATAGAATTTTCTGAACAATAGAATTTTCTGAACAATAGAATTTTCTGAACAATAGAATTTTCTGAACAATAGAAT
>JAJRTW010000114.1 GCA_024278075.1 Bacteroidota bacterium
TAACCCCCTAAATCCCCCTTTATTAAGGGGGAAATAGTTGAAATTACAATAACTTAGATTCCCCCTTAAAAAAGGGGGAAGTGAGCCAGGCGAGCAGGGGGTTGTCATACTTTCTGCAAGGTTTTCGAGCATAATAAATTATATTCCTTGCACTTTGTTGTTGGATATCTTTTATAACTACCTTAATTATGATTAGTTGATACTTTTTGAGTTTACCTATTTATTGCTTTGCCACACAAACAATAACCATAAATGAACAAAACCGATATACTTGTAATCGGCACGGGCCTTGCCGGAGCCATAACAGCAGTTATCGCCGCCGACAATGGCAGAAAAGTAACGGTTATCACCAAGACCGAAGAGCTTTTGAGTGGCAATACTGCTTATGCCCAGGGCGGAATAATATATAAGGGAAAAAAGGATTCTACGGCAAAGCTCAAAAATGATATTATCAGTGCTGGCGACGGGCATTGCTGGGAACCCGCCGTTGACCAGCTCTGCGATATGGGGCCGCAATTGGTGGAGGAATTATTGATTGGGAGATTCAATGTAAAGTTCGATAAGAATGAAAAAGACGAACTCGACAAGACCTCCGAGGGCGCCCACTCCGAAGCCAGAATCATCCACTCGAAAGACAGAACCGGCAAGACAATTCAAAGCGCTGTGCTGAAAGCCCTGGAAGAGCATGATAACATCACAATCCTGAAAAAGCATATAGCCATTGATTTGCTCACTCTGTCGCATCATTCAGTTAATTCTTTGGACATATATAAAAAGCCGGCGTGTTTCGGAGCATTCGTTCTCGATATTGATGCCGGGGAGACAGCCCCGATTTTTGCTAGGAAAACCATACTCGCCACCGGCGGGCTTGGCCGGATTTATCTGCATACGACCAATCCGGCGGAATCCACCGGCGACGGCATTGCACTTTCCTGGCGGGCCGGCGCCAGATGCTTTAACCTGCAATATATTCAGTTCCACCCGACTTCATTTTACAACGAACGCGACCGTTTCTTAATATCGGAATCGATGCGCGGCGAGGGTGGGCGGCTTGTGGATGTTAACGGCAAAGAGTTTATGAGTAAATACCACCGGCTGGGGTCGCTTGCCCCGCGGGATATTGTTGCCCGCAGCATCCAGCAGACTATGCTCGAAACCGGCCACCCGTGCGTGTATCTGGATATATCCTATCGCGAATCCAAATGGATCAGGGACAGGTTTCCCACTATTTACGCCCATTGCAACAATGCCGGAGTTGATATTACATCCGAGCCGATACCGGTAGTGCCTGCCGCTCATTATGCCTGTGGCGGGGTTGGCGTGAACCTGCGGGGCAGGACTTCACTTCGCCGCCTCTATGCCGTTGGCGAGGTATCGTGTACGGGGGTTCATGGCGCCAACCGGCTCGCCTCCACATCATTGCTCGAGAATCTTGTGTGGGGTTATACTGCCGGAATGGACGCTTCGGTTCGGCAGGAAGAAGATGATTACTTCCCCGAGATATACCCATGGGAATATGGCACCGAGTCGATCGACCCGGCGCTGATAGCCCAGGACTGGCTGAATATTAAGAATACGATGTGGAATTATGTTGGCCTTGTCCGCACCCGGCAACGATTGCTCAGGGCCAGGTCTATCCTCCGGCATTTGCAATCCGAGGTCGAGCAATTCTATCAGAAAGCAATAATGGACCCGAATATGATTGAGCTGCGCAACGGCGTGCAAACCGCAATAGCCGTTACATCCGATACGATTGAAACAAGGGACACAATGGGCACACATTATTTATATGATGACGGCTGATATTTACCCCGGCATGATTCCGAACTAAATTGATTAATTCCCACCGCCGAAAAGCCGATAAATACTTCGTTTATGCGAGTTATTTGTATTTTACATATCCTTCGGTGCAATTTTCACCATTTGGCTAATAATCAATAATTTGTGGATTAAAAGTTTAGAAAAACAGTCCCCCACTGACTAATATTACTACAATTATAAATAATTTCAATCATTATTGCGAATAAGTTAATATTTCAGCTGATTTTTAATAAGCTGGCATCATTATTGTTTTGATATTATTATCATATATATTCGTAGTCAGTAGTGTCCGGCTAAAATACGGATAATAAGTGATATTCGCGGTAGCAATCTCCATTTTGACCTATATTGTGCTGATTTGGATGCGATTATAGATATAGCGAAAAAATAATACTAAAGCTGTCATGCCGGGCCCCGATCCGGCATCCATCTTAATATAGCCAAACAGCCCATGAACACTGGATTCTGAAACAAGTTCCGCAATGACAAGTCATAGTATTCAGGTTTATATTAAGTACTGCTCTCATTTTTAACCGGACAGTAGTGATTCGTAGTGAATTATTGTAGTATTATGAATATTACGTAGTTTTTCGGATGTTTTGGCGGATAATTCTATCGTAATTTTATTTATAAGTTTTATTGCCGATAATAATTAATGATATGTAATGCAAGATACAGCAAGCTTTTTCGGGATATTTTTTAGGCGAATTTAAAATAAAATAAAAAAAAGCTTGCATTTTAATTTTAATTCAATTATATTGCAATCAGACGAACCTTAAAGATACGGTTTTAACAACAAATAGCCAAAACATTTTTAAAATAATAAATTGAAAAGAAATAAATTGAAAAGAAATAAATAAGTCAGGTTCTTCAAAAGTGAATTAGTATTGTTATCGATTTAATAAATTGGAAGAAAGAATTAGAATAATAATTAGAATTAGAATAATAATATAACTGGAAATAGTCAGGAAAAATTGCTTATGTAATTACAATTGTTTTTAATTATTTTTTTTATCCACAAATTACAGGGTCATGGTAATGGATATTTTTATAGCTATTCTTTGGTATTTGCAAGTGCTTTTCTCAGGCACACCGTACACAGCTGATCAAATTGATCAGTTGGTAATTGATAACCAGCAGTCCGTAGATGCTGTTCTGCAGGATGCTCAACTTCTCAACAACGTCGTCACTACATATAATGACGAGACTTCAGTTATTCTTGATGGCGGTACCTATGTTATCGATAAAGTTGAAGAAGAGCAGGACATGGAACCGATGTGGTAAAGAGATAGTGCAAGTATTTTATTGCAAAGGCATTTGATGAAATTGCCATTCAAAGGAGAGCGAAATTTATCGTTCTCCTTTTTAGTTATTGAATCAGTAGTTCCGGCAATAATGAAGATTACTCATAATTTATTACTGAATGAGACTTCTGAAAAATTCGATATTTTACTGTTATTTCAACGAAGTTAATGTATGAAAATTGTAATTCAGAAGGAGCGGAGCCACTTGTGGTGGAGCGACTGAAGAATCCAGTGACGTGTCAACTGTACTATGTCATTCCCGTGAAAACGGGAATCGATTATTCCATGCACAATCAGGTTATATTAAGATGGGTTCCGGCTCTTCGGCTGGAATGACAGATTAAATGAACCGTCATAGTATGCCTGACACGTCACTAGTGTTTATGGCTCATTTGGCAATATGTAAGATGGATTCACCACTATGCCATAAATGGCTACGTTCTGAATGACGCAATTTAATAATATATTTTACTAATTTAAGAATCGCACCCATAATAGCACAATACAGGACGAAATAAAGTCTATTACTGCCAATATCACAAATTGGCTGCTTTTTTTCACCGGACACCTGTGTTGTAGAATAATAATATTTTGTTAAGTTACGTTTGTTTATTAATTCCCCTATCAGATTTATTAGAAGAAGCTATATTTTATGTTAAAGATTATATATTTATATAAGTTGCTGCACCAGGGCCTTTTAATTATTATATTGGCTTTTTTCCTTTCAGATTATTTATATTCGCAGGATATTTTGCCGGAAAAGTCCATCGATAGCCTTAAAGAATTGCTGCCTTCTTCTTCCGGTGAGTCCAAAATTGATCTTCTCAATTCTCTCGCTTCCGAATATTCATCTAAAGAAGCCGAAGTAAGTATGGATTATACCAAACATGCTTATGAATTGGCTAAGGCTATATCATACCCCAAAGGAGAAGGGCTTGCCCTGCTTAACCACGGCAGGCTGTACTATTTAAGGGAGGAATATATTAAATCGGTCGGATATTATGAAAGAGCTGAGAGAATATTTAAGAATATTGAAGACGAAGCAAATACGGCAGAAACTTATAACTACATAGGTATCGCATATATTGCAATGCAAAATTATGAAAGGGCCCTGAATTATTACTTGTTGTCAATGGATATCTGGAAGGAGATTAATGATGAAAATGGAATCGCAAAATGTAATTACAATATTGGTTTAATTTATCAGAAATTAGACAAAGATAAAGAATCAATTTCATATTTTGACAAAGCAAGCGAAATATTCAGCAAATTAAATGATAATGTTAATACCAACAGAATGAATTATAAAATTGGCCAAATATATAAAGATTTAAGTAAATATGATAAAGCTCTTGAATACTTTCAAAAAACTTTAGAATCTTACGAGGCATCTAAAGATAGTTCTAAAATTGCATCGTCTTTGAATAATATTGGTAATTTATATTTTGAATTGGGCAATAATTCCAAGGCATTGGAATATTACCAAAAATGGTATAGTATTCTTAAGATAATCGGCAATGAAACCAAGATTGCCTTTGCAATTATCAACATTGGTAATGTCTATTTGGATCTCGGGAATTATCGGGATGCCCTGAAGGCCTACGACGAAGCTTTGCAAAAGATTGAAGGCAAAGGCTTTAAAGGTAAAGAGTCGATTATCCAAAATAACATTGGCTTAATTTATAAAATCCAAAAGAAATATACTCTGGCACTGAAGTATTGTCTTAGATCACTTGAAATGAGAGAAGATCTGGGTGACCTGGAAGGGGCAATCGTGCCGCTAACAAGCCTGTCGGAAATCCACCTGCGGCTTGGCAACCTCGCCAAAGCACTTTCCTATGCCGACCGGAGCCTTACTACTGCGTATAAGTTTGATAAAAAGCTGTTGGTCAGAGATTCGTATAAGTTATTGTATGAGATAAATTATAAGCTGCAAAACTATAAGACGGCATTTGATTATCATGTTAATTATGCTGCCGTAAGGGATTCAATATTGAGCATTGAATCGCGTAGAAGAATCGATCAGCTTAGGATTATGTATGAATCCGAGAAAAAGGAAAAGCAAAATGAGCTTCTTTCCATGGAAGTTAATATTCAAAAAAAGGAAGTGAGCAACCAGGAGAACATAACAAGGTTTTCGATAGCTATTACTGTGCTTATATTGATGATTTTCCTTGTCCTGTATAGCAGATACAGAACCAAACAGAAAGCGAATCAATTACTATCGGAAACTAATGAACAAGTCAATAAGGCAAATGTTAAGCTATCCGAGAAAAATGAACTGATAACCAAGCAGAAAGAAGATTTGCAGAGATTGAATAAAGACCTGATAACCAGCGAAGAAAAGCTCCGGAGAGCCAATATTGCCAAAGATAAATTCTTTAACATTGTTGCCCACGACCTAAAGAACCCGTTGCAGGCAATTCTGCTGTCGTCCTATGTGCTGTTTAATAAATATAACCTTATGGGGCAAAAGCAATTGGGCGAAGTGGTGACCAACCTTTACAAAACCACGACGCTTTATGCCGATTTGCTCGAAAATCTCTTGCAGTGGTCAAGGACGCAATCCGGCAAGATTGAATTCAATCCGATCAGTACGGATTTGAGTGTGCTGCTTAGGAAGAATATCAACTTGCTGGAAGGGACTGCCGAAAGAAAGAATATTTACCTCACTTCGCATGTTAATGAAAAGACAAATGTATTCGCCGACCAGAATATGATCAACAGTGTAATAAGGAATTTAATATCAAATGCGATTAAGTTCACCTTTAACCGCGGGCAGGTTACCATTTCGGCTCATGAGAATGGCAAGTTCGTGGAAATCTCTGTCGAGGACACAGGCGTTGGCATCAGCAATCGTGAACTCGACAAGCTTTTCAGGATTGATATTACGTTTTCTACGCTGGGGACGTCGATGGAGCAAGGCACGGGCCTGGGTTTGATATTATGTAAAGAATTTATTGAGAAGAATGGCGGAAAGATTTGGGTGGAGAGCGAGGTTGACAAAGGCAGTATCTTCAAGTTTACACTTCCGAAAGCAAAGAAGGACTAAGCGGCAGACCAACGAAGCCGGCCAATCCTACTGCCATCAACCCCCGTCTATTATTCTGAGAATCTTTTCCTCCTGCGATTCGTAACTAAACCGCTTGCTGGCACCCCTGCACGACTCCCTGAAAGCCATAAGCCTCTCCGGAACTAACATTTCCTCTATTGCAACGGCCAATTCCGATGCCCCCAAAGCCATATCAAATAATTCGCCTGTCTTAAATTCATCAATAACCTGACGCATTGCCGGAAGGTCCGACGCAATCGTAGGGATTAATGCCATGCAGTATTCAAATAGTTTGTTCGGCAGCGCAAGTTCGTAGGATTTCGACAGGCTCTCGAACAATGCCAGCCCGATGTCCGCCGAGCACGTCCATCTATGCAAATCGGAGTAATCTATTTCGCCGGTGAAATGCACTTTGTGGCCAATATTTAACTCCTTGACATCGTTTTTGACCTTGCTTAGATACGGCCCGTCACCGATGATGCACAAATGCACATTGCTTAGATAATTAATCGCACCGATAGACAAGTCAAGCCCTCTGCCCGGCAAAATCGCCCCTTGATATAAAGCAATAAATTTGTCCCGCCCAATCGTAAACCTCTCTCTGATTAAATTTGATTCGATATGCGCTTTGAATGGCGGAAGATTCATCACCACGTGGAAAGGTTTGTCCGTGTTAAATTGCCGCCGAAGCGACTTTTCGTCCAGTTTGCCGGAAATGATGAACTCATTAACGTGCCTGACGTATCTGCTTTCGATGAAGGTCAATACTCTTTGCTTCGTTTTCTTATCGTGGATTGGCCCGAGCGCCGAATATACCTCGCGGGAATCATATATTAGCCTGGCATTCCACCGCCGGGACATCTTGCTTGCCGCCGGAAGCGAATATAAGTCCTCGGCGACGACGATGCCGGCTTCGATAGCGCCGGAAAGCCGACGGATTGACCTGGTAAATTTATACCATTGAGTAATAACTCTTGATTGGGAATCAGTCGGGATTGTGATTAAATCGAAATTATAATCCCGATGCGGATTTCTTCCCTCCAGGGCTATCAAGCAGGCTTTCCTCCCGCTCTTGGCCAATGTATTGACGAAGTTAATTGTACGGGCATCGGTGTCGGGGCTGCTAAAGCTGACGATGCAGACGTCGTAGAATGATTTATTGTTTTTCATAAATTCGTTTTGGTATTATTGGATATTAAATATTCGGTTGATATGCTTTCATATACTAATTTATCTCTCTCATATACTAATTTATCTCTCTCATATACTAATTTATCTCTCTCATATACTAATTTATCTCTCTCATATACTAATTTATCTCTCTCATATACTAA
>JAJRTW010000115.1 GCA_024278075.1 Bacteroidota bacterium
GTGAGCCAGGCGAGCAGGGGGTTGTCCTACAATCTGCAAGGTATAAGAGCATAATAAATCAATTTCCTTGCACTTTCTAATTGAATATCTTTTGTAACTACTATAATAATAAACAGTTAGTGCTTTTTGAGGGCAATCTAAATAGTTATCAATCATTTATGAGATGGTACACTACTGACGTGTCAAGCATACTATGACGGTTCATTTAAGCTGTCATTCTGAACCCTTCGGCCTGGCTCAGGATAAGCTCCGTGAAGAATCCAGTATTCACAGGCTATTTGGATGTATCAAAATGGATTCCGGATTCCCGATAGCGGGATTTCACTGGGCTCAACAAGTCCGGAATGACATAGAACAGTTGACACGTCACTACGTTGTTGCATAAATATACCATTCAATAGATTTTCTGCGTCTTCTCACCGCCTTTTTCCCAAACTGTTGCCTACAAGTTTTGATGAACAAGGGGTAGCAACCCCTTGTTTGGGGAGCTAAGCGAATCTATTGCAGGCGGTTTAATATTAGAATTCGTTGTAGAGAAATAAAGGATGAAACCCTGAACTATTATTTATAACCAAGAGCGAAGTATTGCAATCAATATATGATGTTAGCTAAGCTGAGCGATTGAAATATAAAATTGATTTGATAGAGAAGAACGGAGTTGGTATATTTGCTTTAAGTTTTTCTACCTGATATTAATCAAAGCCCGAAATAATGCACAGATACTTCAATAAATCATTATTTACCCTTCTGATTCTGCTTAATTCGAACCTTTTAATTTTCTCACAATCGTCAGTAATAGTGCCGGATGGCGATACTCCGCGCGGTTATGTCAGCGAAATATTAGTTATAGGCACAATCCCGGGGCCGGTGTCGGAAATTCAAATCAAGTTTAGATATAATGCACAGCTGCTGGATATAAAAAAAATCACAGGCGGCGCCGGTTTTGCTTTCGCTGGCCCGGATATTACCTTTAACAATAACATGGCAATTATGGATTCTGCCATTATAACGATAATTGGTTCGAATGTACAGCCGGTGGAAAACGGAACAATATTCGTGGTGGAGATCGAAGGCCTTGCCGGGCCGGATTCAATAGCAATTCTTGAGCCTATCGAGCTAAAGGTTAACGGCGATAAGCCGGATAGTATCGTTTATATACCGGGCCGAATGAGGATAGGCGATCCGGTATTTCAGAGATTCCCCGAGAATTTAGGCCTGAATTATCCTAACCCATTCAATTTTAATACTATATTTCCTTTCTCTATTAATAAAAAAACCAAAGTAAAATTTTATATATATGCTATTGACGGCAAGCTCGTTCAGGAAATTCCAAGCGATTCCCCAATGATAGAATACTATCTGTTTGACTCCAATGGCAAACCGATGAAAGACGCAATTAATAATAGTTTTGAAATGGGAACTTACGAAATTGAATTGATTCCGATAAATTGGAAAGTAGCTAAGGGTATATATTTCCTGGTTATGGAAACTTCGATAAAGATTTATCACAGAACATTTGTTTACATGAGGTAAATGACAAAAAACTTAATCATATTATTAATTATCGCCACCGGCCTTTATAGCAATATTGTTTACGCTCAGGAAGAATTGGCAGGTGCCGGGCAGAATATTGAAATCAAAAATCCGGAGGGGACGGAGTTTTGGTTGTGCTTTATGAAGAATTATAAGAAAACAGCAAAGAATGCACCCGAGAAATTATTAATATTGGAATTATTCATTACAAGTGGCCAGGATTCCGAAGTAAATATTGAAGTGAAAAGCATAGGCTTCAGAAAAACCCTTACTATACCAGCGGGAACTGTGAAAAGTATAAGGATCGACCCCCTGGCCCAGGTGAGCAGTTCCGAGGTTGTCGAAAGAAAACATGCAGTGCATATCACAAGCGATAATCCTATTACTGTCTATGGGCTGAATCGCCGGAAGCAAACCACAGATACATATCTCGGGCTGCCTCTGAATGTACTGGGCAAATCCTATAGGGCAATATGCTATGACAGGTCGGAAAGCCTAATGCCGCAATTTGCAATCGTCGCCACCGAGAATAATACCGATGTTGTTATTACGCCATCGGTCGAAACCCATGGCGGCAAGAAGCCCCAAGTTCCGTTCAAGGTCAGATTGAATCGCGGGGATGTATATCAGGTTTCCTCTAAGCTAATTATGCTGTCGAAAAAGAAGTGCGACCTGACCGGGTCGTTAATCACTTCAAATAAAAAGATTTCCGTTTTCAGTGGGCATCAATGCTCATATGTGCCTAGCAAGATAATAGCTTGCAATCATTTGGTAGAGCAGCTTCCGCCCATACCTTCATGGGGCAAACATTTTTATCTTGGGATGCTCAAACCCAGGTCGAACTATACATTCAGAGCCTTGGCAAGCCGCGACAGCACTAAAATTTTTATGGATGCAGAATTGGTAACTATGTTGAACGCGGGCGAATTCTTTGAATCTACACTTAAGCATCCATCGCAGATAGCGGCTAACAAGCCTATCCTTGTATCGCAATATTCCCAGGGATTTCAGAACGGGGATTCCATAGGCGACCCGATGATGCTGCTTATTAGTCCAACTCAGCAGTTCCTAAGGAAATATAGGTTTGCCACCCCTGTAAATGGGTTTTGGGAGCATTATATTAACGTAGTAATACCAACCGAAGCGGTTGCATCGATGAAGTTGAACGGCATACATATCGATGCTTCTTTATTTAAGCCGCTTGGACTAAGCCGGTATTCGATTGCCTATGTGAAGGTGAATTTCGGGACCCATGTGATCGAAGGCAGCCAGCCATTTGGTATGTATTCCTACGGATTCGGATTCGACAAGGATGAATATGATGCTTATGGCAATATCGGAGGCCAATCGTTTGTGGAATATATACCGGCGAAGGACACCCTGCCGCCAATGGCTGAGCTAAGGCAAGAGGGCGATAAAGCGAAATTGATAATTCGTGATGACAGAGTTGACGATACGGGAATAGAGGGTATATATATTGATAAATACGGCATGGATGCTGTCCATCCCAAAATTGTGGAGGCATCGCCGCAGATAACGATTGACATTACCCCGGCCAAAAATTCTGAAGTACACCGGCTTGTAGTTGAAGCGGTAGACCTTGCGGGGAACTCCTCGTTTTTTACTGTTTGTTATGTATATAGGCCGTCAAAGAAAGCGATTGAGTTCGTGCTGAGCCATGGCACTGAAGCGGATTGTATTGTCGATCCGGGGCTAATTGTCGGGGCATTTGGCAGATTGTTATATTTATCTCATACGAGCGGTTTTTCATCTACCGGTGGTTTGAATGCCAATGGGACTTTTTCGGATGCCTCCGGTATGGGCGGATATGGCGGGATAATGGTCGGGAGAAAAATAAATAAAGATCTGGTGGTTTCGGCAAGAATAAGTTTTGAGAACTACGGCGGAATTCTAACTGCACCGGATAGCGTTGAATCTCACTACCGCGATCCGGATTCCGGCGAGCTTAAGCCATTTCAGGAGGCAAGGGATTTAACATTAGACGGGTTATACATGAATCTTGCTTTTGCCGGTGAGTATTACTTAGAGAAATATCTCTACCTGTTCGGCGGCTTTAATCTTGCAATGAATCTCTCGAAATCAATAACAGTAAATAAAAGGATACTCATTCCGCAGGATTATACTTATGGCAATGATTTAAGAGAAATGAAAGATTCCGATGCTCCTGAAAGTCTGAGTTCAATTAATTTTATGAGAATGGGCCTGTTTGGCGGTGTTGGTTTTATTTATCGGATTGATATTAAATGGTCGGTCAACTTAGAAGTGGCATACACCGACTACCTTGGCAATATAATTAGTAACGGGCAGTGGGGCCTGTCGCAGCTGTCCCTTTCGGCCGGTGTTCGGTATAACTTAGATATTTTTGATTAATTACAGCTGTAAGATATCAGCAAATTTCATATCCCCCTTTGAAGGGGGATTAAGGGGGATGACAGGGATTAAGCTGTCAGGCGTCAGCAAATTTCATATCCCCCTTTGAAGGGGGATGACAGTTATAATTAACAATTTGTAAGGACACGCCAAGCAATGCCCCAACGCATTACTCAAAACTGACAACTCATTACTCAAAACTCAAAACTGTATATGCAAATAAATGAATTAATAAAATTAAACAAACCATTAATCCTTGCCTCGCAGTCGCCCAGGCGAAGGAAACTACTCGAACAACTCGGGTTCGAATTCGAAGTGATTCCGCCAAACGCAGCCGAAAAGAACAGCCGCGGGCTGCCTCCCGAAGAACTCGCTAAACACCTTGCCGAAGTGAAAGCCGAAATAGTAGCTAAGCAGTGCGGTAGTGAAGCGATTGTGCTTGGCTGCGATACAATCGTTGTCGCCGGAGACGAAATTCTGAATAAACCCGTCGATACAAAAAATGCAATTGAAATGCTGAGGAAATTAAGCGGAAAGACGCATACGGTTATAACGGGTATATGCCTGATAGAGTCGCCATCTATGCGAAAAATAACGAAAGCTCAAAAGACACTTGTCACTTTTCGCGAACTGAATGCAAATGAAATTGAGGCTTATGTTGGCACCGGGTCGCCATTAGACAAAGCCGGAGCTTATGGCATTCAGGACGATTTCGGTGCTGTGTTCGTCCGCCGGGTCGAAGGCTGCTATTATAATATTGTCGGGCTTCCTCTGGAATTGCTATATACAACACTGCGGACGTTCATCGATGAAGGCTAATTACAGAACACATATCCAAACATCGGTACTGATAGCGCCGTGGATAATAACGTTCCTTGTGTTCTGGCTCTATCCGCTGATCTATGCCGGGTACCTTAGCTTCACCGATTATCAGACCTTAACCAACGAGGCCGTATTCATAGGATTTGCCAATTATTCGAATTTATTCCGGGACGAGCTATTCTGGCAAGCCGCTTTGAATACGATGATATTCGTTGTAGGCACAGTGCCGGTAACCACGGCATTTGCGTTGCTGCTGGCGTCTGTCATTAACAGCAAATTCGTAAAGTTCAAGCAGTTTTTCAGGGCGTCGTTCTTCATGCCATCGGTGACTTCACTCGTTGTCATATCCTTGATATTCACAAATCTATATGCGCGGCACGGCTATATCAACCTGCTCTTGCAGATGGCCGGCATTCCACACCCCGAAATGGGCTGGCTGAATCAGCCCGGCACGGCATTGTTGTCAATCATGGCGATGGACGTATGGATAGCTACCGGATATTATATGATATTATTTTTGGCAGGAATGCAGACGATACCCAACGATCTATACGATGCGGCAAGGCTTGCCGGCGCAAGTCCCTGGCAGCAGTTCCGGAAGATAACGCTGCCGATGCTTCGCTCGACTTTGCTATTCGTTGTGGTTATCAACACAATCAAATCCTTCCAGATATTCATCGAAATATTTGTAATGACCAAGGGCGGCCCGCTGGATTCGACTATGACATTAGTATATATGGTATTCGTAAACGCATTCGAGAAGACCGATGCAATGGGCTATGCCGCAGCTTTAGCGTATTTATTGTTTATTGCATTGATTGCCGTTTCTTTCATTCAGATGAAATTGCTGAAAGAGAGGGAGTGAGTGGAAGGAGGTGAATATTGATGAGTGTAACTCCACAAAATTATTCTTGCAAAATAATGTAAATCTACTTATATTAATTAATCTCATTGCAGTATTCTTTAAATTCAAAACACTTCTTTATGTTTAATAAAAATTTAAATTTATTATTTGGAATCGCAGGCTTACTTGGCTTGGGTTTTAGTATTGCTTTATATGTAAACTCTTATTCTGGGAATGGGACTCAAATTCAAACGAGATATTTTTTGCTTTAAGTTTGTCAATTGTCTTCTTATCTTTAACATTAGTTGCTGCATATTTTTATTATTTGAAGGAATTACGAAAATTAAATGATCTGCCATCGCTAAATGATAAATTAGTTAAAGATAACATACATTACGAAGTTCTCCTGAACAGCTCGGCTGAGATATTACACAATATTACTCATTATTACAGGAACACACTGTATATTTTTGATAGCATTCTGGATGAAAATGATATTATAAAAGATAAATTAGATGATGCCATAACTTATTTTTATTCTTTTTTAGATATACTGACATCTAACGTGCAATCATATTTCTCGGCATATACCAAGGATAAATGTGCGGTAACATTAAAATTAGTTAAAGATGATTTAGTTAAAACATTCTATCGAGATTCAATTAGCTACAGGGCAAGAAAAAAAAATGATAGAGATACACATGGAAATATTAAACTATCAGAAATAAACGAAAATACCGATTTTTATTCAATCATGAATAAAGACTTAAAGGAAACAACTTTTCTTTGCAACAGCCTTAATTCACACGAAAGCTACTCCAATAGCAATTCGGATTATCAAAAATATTACAATGCTTGTGCCGTTGTACCAATTTCAAGGAATTCAGGTAAAGATAAAGTTATATTACACGTAATTGGTTTTCTATGCGTTGATAATTATAAGGGTGGGTTTGCAAACCAGCATGTAGAAAATTTTTTATGCGGATTAAGCGATCCGCTTTACAACTTGTTTTTAAAGTATGAACAGATTATTAATTTAGCTGTCGATAAAGGGATATCAAATGAAAAAATCTCAAAGTTCTATTGGGGCAAAGGTTGATAAAACAGGTGCAACAAAATCTAACGGAACTATTGTAACTGCTTTCCCCAAAGGCTCTTACATGGATAGATACATTCATCGTAAAGATTCATCAAGTAATTCTTCTCACCAAAAAGTAAGAAAATAAACCTTAGGTTGATGACATAAGGTTTAATCATCAATTTACGAAGTCATATTATATGATATTCATATAGTGTATAACTACATATTAATCATCATAATCAGCTACCTGCTTGGTGCGATACCATTTGCATTGATATTGGTGCGGCTTACCACCGGAAAAGACGTTCGCTCGAGCGGCACCGGAAATGTTGGTGCGTCAAACAGTTACGACGTGAGCGGCAGGAAGTGGATAGGCCTGACGGTTATGATATTAGATGTGTTGAAAGGAATTGCCGCAGTTGTAATAGCCGGACGGATTGATGCAAATAATTTTACATCAATAATGCTTGCTGCAATATTCGTGGTCGCCGGCCATAACTTCAATGTTTTTCTAAGATTCAAAGGCGGGCGCGGGCTGGCCGCTGCTGCCGGGGCAACTCTAACGGTTAACTCTCTGGCATTGATGCTATGGGCTGTTTTCTATCTCGTTGGCTTCTACGTATTAAAACGTAATGTACACGCAGGCAGCATCTTTGCTACTATCCTTACTCCTGTCGCCCTATACCGCGCACCGGATTCTGTCTTTTTGGCACTGTCAGTTAATGCTGGATTCGATATTTGGAATTATAAACTTCTATTATTAATAATCTGCTTTATCATAATGCTCAGGCATATTGGGCCGCTTATCAGGCTTTTAAAGAAAAGAAATCACTAATCGAGTCATCTGAATAATAGACATATTGTAATTCCCGCGAAAGCGGGAATCCAGTATTTATGCGAGGGATGGATTCACGTTTCCACGGGAATGACAGTAGAAATCGAATTTTTCAGAAGTTTCTAATCGTAAATGCTATTTGAATTGCTATTTGATTCGGTTTTAGTTAAATTTATATATTTGCTAAATAATTCCACGGAGTTATTATCATGTTGAAACTTACTTACCTCAGCCA
Organism: Bacteroidota bacterium; assembly: GCA_024278075.1. GTDB lineage: Bacteria > Bacteroidota > Ignavibacteria > Kapaibacteriales > UBA2268 > JAJRTW01. Next base: position 7,742 of record JAJRTW010000115.1, read on the forward strand.
CTCCTCGTTTCTGCTTGATGACGGAGCTAACATTGTTCTTATCGACCCGTTTCTAACCGGCAACCCAACTGCAAAAATGAAAGCCGGTGACATTGATGCCGGATTCGTTGTGATCACCCACGCACACGGAGATCACCTCGGCGACGGGCTCGACATTGCCAAAAGAAACGATGCTTTGGTTATAGCTGTTAACGAACTGGCTAATTATGCAGCTTCGCAGGGTGCCATCGCGCACAATATGCACATCGGCGGCGGGTGGGATTTCCCCTTTGGCCGGCTGAAATTCACTATTGCCCACCACGGTTCGGCCAATAATGACGGCCAATATATGGGCGAGCCTGCTGGTGTTGTGATTACAATGGGTGGCAAAACCGTCTATCACTGCGGCGATACAGGTCTGTTCATGGACATGCAGCTTATCGGGGAATTGGACAGAATCGATATTATGCTTGTGCCGATCGGCGATAATTTCACTATGGGGATCGATGATGCTGTCAAGGCTGTTGAATTTGTCAATCCCGGCGTTGCCATTCCCATACACTATAATACTTTCCCGGTGATCGAAGCCGACCCGGAAGAATTTGCCGGGAAGGTTGCCGCTATTGGCAAGATAGCAAAAGTTATGGGCATCGGGGAGATGATGGAGTTCTGACTAACTTCGTTAGTTTTCATTATCGTGGTGTCCGGACTTCCCGTCCTGACGGCCTATAATCGATTCGTTGTCAGGGCGTCGATACGTTAATCGGGCAGGTTGTGAACCTGCCCCTACATATCTTCTGACTTCTTTCTATCGTGGTGTCCGGACTTCCCGTCCTGCCGGCCTATAATCGGGCAGGTTGTGAACCTGCCCCTACATATCTTTTGACGCCCTACAACCCTAATTGCCTATGCTTTCCCAAACTGAATAATCACCGAAAACTTCCACTTCGTTGTAGTTACTCCTTATAAATCCATCGAGCAGATTAATGCCGCTGCTTATGCTGCTTGCATTCGGTTCGGCGGCCTCGTCCATCTTAACCAAAACGATGAACTTTACATTATTTGATTTCAACTCACCAATAATTTCCCGCTGAACTTTTTCTGTTGTAGCTATCCCCGGGTGAAGCTCATGATATTTCGTTGCCGACCCCTTTTCCGATAGATAATAGATCATCACATCATTTAATAGAATTTTGTCGTGATACATATTCCCAACAAATATTTTCCCATTGCCGGCGGCATGAACATCCAGATAACGCAGAACGCTCTGATAATCGGCCACCCAGCTTGAATCCGCCTTAATCCCTTTGGCACGGCCGAATTCAAATGAAGAGGTATGATCGGAATACGACCTGTAAACATCTCTAACCTTGTAGGCAGAAGGAATGCTTATAATGAAGATAAATGAAAATATCAGAATGAAATATCGCAGCTTTATATTTCTCATTTGTTCGATGGCGGTAACGAGCAAAATTCCGGCTATCAGTATAGTCGGCAGAAGATGCTCAGTGTCGGAGCGAACCATTGCCTGGTTGTAGAAGTTTGCACCGAGATTGACGAGCATCAATTCCTGCCAGAATCGTACACCATTCAATTTAAGTGTTTTTCGCTTCACCCTGAGAATAATAAACGTCACTATTAAAATGTAAATAATCAGGGGAACATAAAATACAATACCTTCCCAAAGCAATATGATTTTTTGGCTGATGCTACTGGCGCTAATGGCTTCAAATGGATTCGGGAACGGCAGGTTCCTTGTTTCACGGAATACCGTCAGAGGTATGCTGAACATGTGGTCTGCCAATAAATCGAGCGGCACCTGCCATGCGAAGTACACTGCAAACGGCAGGGCTGCAATAGCAGAACCGAGTGCAAAGAACATTGCATTTTTGATACCGAATATAATCTTCTTTTTGGCCTTTTCATTTTTGATAATGCCGTGCGAGAGCGATGCCCAGAAGACGGCCTGCCATTCAGTTCCAAACAAATAGGCCCCCATATCGTGGCGAAACACACCGGTTATAGCCAGCGCCGCTCCGGCATAGATCAGCCACTTGCGCAATTGACTATCAAAGAATTTGAACAGGAACAAAACGCTAATCAAACTGAAAACCAAAGCCGGAGGCACAGCCCGCCCGTACATCGGCACAAACCCGCACCAGACAATAGCAATTGCAAACGGCAGCAAAGCTTTCCTTCTGCCATATACCTGTGCTGAAATAACGTAGATAAGGACACAACATAAATATGTAATGAGGATTGTGATTATCCTTTCGGAGATAATGCTCCATCCGAAAACGGACATCAAGGCTGCCATCAGGTAGAAATTCCCCGGAGCATAGAGCGTCCAGAAGTCTTTATAGGGGACATCGCCGGCCGCCACACGTTCGGCGCCGTAAAGGCCTATTGCTTCGTCGTAGATATTCAGGCCGTAGTCAATCCCAAGGAAGAGGTAGGCGAGTCCCAATGTTAGGATGATAATTATAACGGAAATATATTTTATATGGTTTGGTTTCAAGAGATTGATCGATCCTGTTTCATATAAGTATTCAAATTAAACATTTAACTTCTTTATCTCATCGGATTTTTTTAATTTTGTATTCGATTCTATCTAAAGTTTCATAAGTGCTAATAACTAAGAGTAATTTCCTAATGCGCTGCACAAATCCACATATCTGGCAATTGATGTCATCCGAGGTGAGCGCTATCTCTTCCGATCATAATACCCCCAAAACCCGTGCAAGCAAGATAACCCGATTCCAGCGCTACACAACCGACGCTCCCATTTAACACGAATAATTCCCGGATGCCAGCCCAGGCTTTCATTTGTTCTAACACGCATTTGCACTTTATTTCGTATTCGGAATTGAATATGATTTTTTTCGTTTAATATTGGTCAGCGAAAAGGTCAGCAAAAAAGAGACTAAATTATTATATTAATTTGAAGGAGTTAATAGTGAAAAAAGATTTCCTGAAAGTAACCGACTTTACTACCGAAGAGATACTGGACACATTCAAGATAGCATTAGACATGAAAGCCGACCGAAAGAAATACTCCGAGGCGCTGAAAGGCGAAACCCTTGCCTTGATATTCGAAAAGCCATCGCTTCGCACGCGGACTACGTTCGACGTAGGCATCCAGCAGCTTGGCGGATATTCGGTCTATCTGTCGCCGGCTGAAATAAATCTTGGCAAACGCGAATCGGTCTATGATGTTGCCAAAAACCTCGAGAGAATGGTGCAGGGCATTATGATTCGCACGTTCGCCCACGAGATAGTTGAGGATATGTCGAAATATGCGAAGATACCGATTATCAATGGCCTGACTGATTATACCCACCCTTGCCAGGCAATGGCCGATTTCCTTACACTGCATGAAGTTAAGGGCGAATTCAAAGGCCTTAAGCTAACTTATGTGGGCGACGGAAATAATGTGTCGCATTCGTTGATGCTTGCCGGAGCAAGGCTTGGAGTCGATGTTACGATTGCAACTCCGCGGGGCTATGAGCCAAACCTATTTGCTTTCGCCGAAGCCACTGAAGCGGCAAAGCAAACGGGGGCGAAAATAGAAGTTGTGCATGACCCGAAAGAAGGTGTGAACGGGGCTGATGCAGTTTATACTGACGTTTGGGCATCTATGGGCCAGGAGGACGAAGCTGCCGAACGCCGAAGAATCTTTATGCCATATCAGGTGAATGACGATCTGATGGCAGCCGCAAAAGAGGGCGCTATTTTCATGCACTGCCTGCCTGCCCACAGGGGCGACGAGGTGACCGATAGTGTGATTGACGCTGATTATTCGGTTGTATTCCGGGAAGCCGAAAACAGGCTTCATGCACAGAAAGCTGTGATGTATCAACTGATGCACGCATGACACACCCCTGTGTCCCCTCTTTTTAGAGGGGAATTTTGAAGTGCTGTGTCCCCTTCTTTATATAGGGGATGTTGAGTAAATGTGTTCTGAATTTTATAATTATTATTAAATATAAAAACATAAGAAACAGAGGTCTAAGTGCCCAAAAAAGCATTAATAGCAGTTGGCGGGAATTCGCTGATACGTGCCGGCGAACGTGGTACGATTGATGAGCAATTGGCCAATGCCCATGCTACTTGCAAAGCAATAGCACAGATGATTAAGCAGGGCTGGGATGTAGTCATTACTCATGGCAACGGCCCTCAGGCGGGAGCTGCACTGCTCCGTAGCGAACGGGCCGCAAGGGAGGTCTACACTCACACCCTTGACATGTGTGTTGCCACCACTCAGAGTGAAATCGGCTATATTCTCCAAAGGGCTCTGGAATCTGAATTAAAGCAGCTTGGCATAAACAAATTGGTTGCCACCCTACCGACAATGGTCGAGGTCGATAGCAGCGACGTAGCATTCCAAAAGCCGAGTAAGCCGATTGGCCCGTTCTATTCGCTGGAAGTTGCCGAGGAGAAGAAGCGATTGCTCGGCTGGGATATTGTGGAAGACGCCTCGAGGGGTTATCGCAGGGTAGTAGCTTCGCCGGCTCCTGTTAACGTGCTGCAATTTGATGTTATCAGGAAGATAGTTGATCTTGGCATTATCACGATTGCCCTCGGCGGCGGAGGCATACCGGTAATTAAAAAGGGGCGGAATGAGATTATCGGCTCGGAAGCCGTTATCGATAAGGATAGGTCGTCGGCCTTGCTGGCGCTAATGCTCGATGTTGATTTGTTCCTCATTAGCACCGATACCGACCAGGTATATACCAATTACAATAAAGACAGCCAGGAAGGAATCCCGAATGCAACTGCCGATGAAATGGAGGAATTGCTAAAGGACGGGCATTTCGCCCCGGGAAGTATGGGGCCGAAAGTTGAGTCGGTGATTGATTTCATCAGAAACGGCGGGCAAAGGGCAATTATTACGTCTTATGAAAATCTTTTGGAAGCTCTAAAAGGCAAAGCAGGCACTCATGTGACTGGTTGATGGCTGTCGGGATAGTCGCTGGCCAATAGACATTATTTTTATTTATGTCATTCTTGTTCTGCCAGTTGTTACAACTGGCTATTAGATGAAGTTCAAGGCTATCTGTCAGGTGTAACACCTGAAAGGACAATGAAAATATTAACCTTAAATTATTATTTCGGAAAGCCCTAATGCCGCAACAAAATGTAGGGGACGGTTCCAAACCGTCCCGAAAAATAACATAAACAGACGGGCAGGTTACGAACCTGCCCCTCCGACAATCTTAAACTGATTACTCGAAACTCAATTAGATGAAGTTCAAGGCTATCTGTCAGGTTTAACACCTGAAAGGACAATGAAAATATTAACCTTAAATTATTATTTCGGAAAGCCCTAATGCCGCAACAAAATGTAGGGGACGGTTCCAAACCGTCCCGAAAAATAACATAAACAGACGGGCAGGTTACGAA
>JAJRTW010000116.1 GCA_024278075.1 Bacteroidota bacterium
GCTATGCTTAATGCGATTAAGCAAGGAGAAGAAACCGATTTAATCGATGAAAACGAAGTTGTTAAGACTCTCGGAATAAAGCATGATAATTAAATATCGAGAATCATTTAATCGGGATTTGAAGAAAATTAAAGAAAAAAAGTACTCGAAAGAGTTGGAAATAAGATCAAAGAAATATCGCTTCCAGAAAATATTTCACAGATTGCTGGATTGAAAAGATACGCGGAAGTAAAGCATACTACAGAATTAGAATAGGCGATTACAGGCTTGGGCTTTCCATTGAAAATGATGAGATTACTTTCATAAGAATATTAAATAGAAGAGATATATACAAATATTTTCCTTGATGATTTATATTTGCATAATGCAACTGAAGCGAGGGCGCCCGCGGCCATCAGGAATGCGATTTTATCAAACTGCGGCAGATGCTGGCAGGCGGCCATCCGTGGGATGACGCTCTGTTTGCCGCTATCGAGCCGAAAGTGAAGAAGTAACGTTCGTTACTTTTTAGAAACACCCACTCTTGAGAGGGTTTGGCAATATTAAAACTTCCCCTCTAAAAGAGGGGATTGAGGGGTGTGTGAGTATTTCTGACTGGTTTGTATTATAGATTGCTAATTGACGGAATTATTATTATTTTGGGTAATTCAATAAACAAACATTCTTCTGATTAATGAAACAACTTTATTTCGGCGACTGCTTAGACGTTTTGAAAGATATGTATGATCGCTACCCTCAGGGTTTAATCGATTTAATCTATATTGACCCGCCGTTTAACTCCAAAAGGAATTACAATATTCTGTTTGAAGATGTGAATATGGCCGACACGAAAGCCCAACGTGAAGCTTTTGCCGATACATGGAGCAACGTAAGCTACAAAGATACACTTGGAGAGCTTGCCAGAATCAATTATTATTTATTCAGATTCCTCGAAAATCTGGACGATATAGATATTCCAAAATCTTCAGTGGCTTATCTTAGCTCAATGGCGATTAGAATTCACTATATGCGCAAAGTTCTGCAAGAAACCGGCTCTTTTTATCTTCATTGCGATCCGAATATGTCACATTACTTAAAATTAATATGTGATCTAATATTCGGGAAAGATAATTTCCGGAATGAAATAATCTGGTCATATCAAAGATGGACAGGAGCTACAAGTAAGTTTCAATCAATGCATGATATAGTATTATTTTATCAGAAAAGCAAGGATAAAGCGTTATATAATACTTTATATGAGCCATATTCAGATAGGTCTAAACATAAAGCAAAAAGATTTTCAAACTTGAAAGATAATGGATCCTTAGAGCAAAGCTATACCGGCGATACTTCAAGAATGAAATCAATGAGAGATGTATGGGAAATATCATATTTGAATTCTCAAGCTAAGGAACGCCTCGGCTACCCCACACAAAAACCCGAAGCATTGCTCGAAAGAATTATCAAAGCATCCTCGAACGAAGGCGATTTGGTTGCTGATTTCTTTTGTGGGTGCGGTACGACCATAGCGGTGGCAAATAAACTTGGGCGTAATTGGATTGGCGCCGATATTTCTCATCTTGCAGTAAAATTAATATTAAAACGGCTCACAGACCCCATTGCCGAAAATGGAAAAAAGGAATTCCTGAGTACTTTAGAGATTAATGGATTCCCAAAGGATATTGATTCGGCCAAACAATTGGCAAAATCCGACGAATTGTTAAAGAAAAAGAGCAAGCATGGCGCTTTTGATTTCCAGCATTGGGTGGTCGAATTCCTTCTTGGCGGAATTAGAAATCCAAAAGATATTGCCGATGGGGGTTGGGACGGTTATATAATTTTTCCAAAAAATAATAATGAAAAGGGCCGCGTGTTAATCGAGGTGAAAAGCGGACATGTGGGTATTAAAAATATACGTGAATTTATCCGTGTGATTGACAAAGAAAAAGCTGATATTGGCATTTTCGTCTGCTTTGCCGACCATCTCACAAAACCCATGAAACTCGCCGCAAAAGAAGCCGGAAAATACAAGCCATACCAATTCGACCGCATACAAATATTGACAATCGAAGATATATTTGACGATAGGGAAATTAAAATGCCGGGCGGTGTCGAGCCTTCTACTTTTAAGCTATCGGTAAAGGATGTTAGGCCGGAGAATAAGCCGCCGGAAATGTTTTGAAAAAGGAAAGAAAATTAATTATATAAGAAAATAAAAACCTTCAACCACATAGCATCCGAAAGCAATAAATAAACTGGAACGGCCTCTATCACGTTAATAATATAAAACACAGAGGAAAATATGCCAGAGAACAGAAAAACAGCATTAGGAATCATAAATTCTTTGTCGGGCAGAAAACTGGAAATTGCATTGGATTATTTGCTCTATCTCAAATCCCATGAGGAATGGGAAGCCACAAAGGAACTTTACGATAAAGATATATTGTCTGAAATCGTTGAAGGCGTAAGACAAATAGAAGAAGGCGATTTTGTGAAATTCGAAGATATAAGAAGAACTAAGGCAGGTTTCATCCACTGATTGAACATTTCAGAATGCCCTAATTGTCGGGCAAAGTATCACCTCGGTTTTTTTGATTTAAATAACCCTTTTTTTTGAAATGAGCTAATATTTTGTAACTTTAGGAATGATATTCACAAAATAAATTATCGGAAACAAAACTATGCAAAAAATAAGAACGGAATTCTCGCACAGCGGCACGGTCTGCCAGGTGGTATTAGACGACGGCAAAGGCAACGTCCTCGACTCGGTTATGATGAACAATTTACATGTACTCTTCAAATCGTTGCATGAAATGAAGGATGTTAAACTAATCACATTCGAAGGCGGCGGCAAGCACTTCTCGTTCGGCGCCAGCGTGGCCGAACACACCAAAGAACAATGCGGCGATATGCTGATGAGCTTCCACAAATTATTCTACGAGCTTATTGGCCTGTCGATTCCCACAATGGCAATAGTATCCGGGCAATGCCTTGGCGGCGGGCTGGAACTTGCTATGTTTTGCAACTTTATTTTTGTCGACAAGGCGGCAGTTTTAGGCCAGCCGGAGATTAATCTTGGCGTGTTTGCACCGCTGGCGTCGTTAATTCTGCCATTGAAAATAGGAACTGCACTTGCCGAAGAGCTGTTGCTTACGGGCAATTCCATAACTGCCGAGCGTGGCAGGGAAATTGGTTTGGTCAATGAAGTATTTGAATCAAAGGAAGAAATGGAGGCTGGGCTCGAGGAGTGGATTGAAAAGAATATAGCCCGCAAAAGCGCTTCATCGCTAAGGTTTGCCGCAAAAGCCTCCAGGTTGAAATTCAACCGTGCTATTAAAAAAGATTTGCCGCGATTGGAGAGGATGTACGTTGGCGAATTGATGGCTACACTCGATGCCAGCGAAGTGATAAATTCTTTCTTAGAGAAAAGAAAACCCGAATGGAAGAATATGTAAATCAGTAATGTCCGGATAAAAATGAGTACCGGCCTGAGTATAGATCCGATAATTAGGGCTTCCTCAAAAAGTAGTCAGGAAAAAGATATTCATGCTTCTGCTTTAAGGAGAATAACAACCCCCTTAATCCCCCTTTTTTAAGGGGGAATTTAATTGGCTATTCCCCCATAAAAAAGGGGGAAGTGAGCAAAGCGAGCAGGGGGTTGTCCTACAATCTGCAAGGCATAAGGGCATAATAAATCCATTTCCTTGCA
>JAJRTW010000117.1 GCA_024278075.1 Bacteroidota bacterium
AACAAATAAATTAAAAATTTAATAACTATACAAAGATTATAATGGTATAAAAAAGAGTTTTAAGTAGAATCGATAAACTCCTTAATTTTTTGGCTACAGCAATGCCTTTTTTGCCAAAAAATATTGAAAAGTTTCTAGTAAAAAAAATTAGATAAAAAAGATGAGGCAAAAAAAACTTAAATTTTTTAAAAGTATGTTAACTAATAGAGTCGCAACATATAGAATTTAAGATATACGAAACCTGATAAAGTTCATTCAAATAAATATAATGAAATTTGGCTGGAGTTCCATATTTTTGTATGATATTGAAATTGAATTCCTAAATATACTATTGAATTCCTAATATCAATTCATTGATCCGTATTTTCGATGGAATATTCCGTATTTTTATTATAAATTTTCAATTGGAATATAAATTATAATCGGCATAAAGCAGGGTAAATAATAAGTATGCGAAGAACAATCGCCGAGATAAATGTTCGGAACCTGATCCATAACATAAAACAAATTCGTAACAAAGCTCAACGGGCGGAAATATTAGGTATCGTCAAGGCAAACGCTTACGGCCACGGTGCTGTGGAAATTGCCAATATTCTCAGAAACGAAGGTGTGAATTACCTCGGTATTGCATATCCTGAGGAGGGAGTAGAATTGCGGCAAAACGGCGACGAGGGCGAAATAATCGTGGTTGTTCCGGATTCAAAGCACGAAGCTGACACAATCGCCGAATACAATATGCAAACCGTCGTGGCCTCGCTTGATATACTCAGCACTTTGTCCGACGCTGCAATCAGGCATAATAAAATAATAAAAACCCATTTATTTATCGATACCGGTATGCGAAGGGATGGGATCCGCCCGAAGGATGCGGTTGGATTTATGAAAAGGAGCCGCAAATTGAAAGGCATTGAAATGGTTGGGATATTGACCCACCTGGGATTTGCCGAAAGTGAAGATCCTGAATATTACAGCTATCAATTACGTGCTTTTAATAAATGCCTTGCTGAACTGAAATCGGCCGGATTTGAATTCCAAATCATCCATGCCGCCAACAGTGCCGGAATCAGCAATATTCCGAATGCGGTTTATAACATGGTCAGGCCCGGGTTTGCTATGTATGGCTGCATGCCGGTTGAAAAACTTGCAATCGAAATGAATTTGAAGCCGGTGCTTTCGCTGAAAACCGAAGTGCTGTTCATCAAGAATGTATTCGAAGGCGACAGCGTCGGTTACGGCCATAATTGGACGGCGGCGGCGAAAACAAGAATTGCTATCCTGCCGCTGGGCTATGGCGACGGGTATCAGGTGGCGCTGTCGAACAAAGCTCAATGCCTGATTAACGGCAAAAGATATAATATTATCGGATCGATTTGCATGGACCAATGTATGGTGGAAATCGGCGTTGGTGAAGATGCCGATAATATGTCGGATAATATAAAAGTTGGCGATGAAGTCGTCATAATCGGCAGCCAGGGCGGCCACTCTGGTGGTGACAGCATAACGGTTTACGAATTGGCCGAAAAAGCCGGAACGATACCCTATGAAATTACCACCGGCATTTTGAAACGCGTTCCGAGGGTGCTCGTTTAGCTCTGAATAATAATTTAATCAATTAATCCATATTCACAAATGTACAGCATACGCCTGCCAAATTTCGAAGGCCCGTTCGATTTGCTGCTTTATTTCATTAAGCGGGACGAGATAAATATATATGACATCCCGATTGCCAGGATTACAGAAGAATTCCTGAGCTATATCAAGGTTATAAAATACTTTGACCTCGAACTGGCGGGCGAATTCATACTAATGGCTTCCACTTTGATGTACATTAAAACATCATTACTATTGCCGGGGCCGGTTGACGATAACGGCATAGAGATTGAAGACCCGCGGACAAGACTTGTCGAAAGGCTGTTGGAATACAAACGATTCAAGGAAGCCGCCGCAGACCTTGCTGCCAAAGCCGATGAATGTAAGTACGTCTATTACAGGAATCTCTTCGCCGCCGACGATAAATTGGCAGGCGACAACGCCCATTTTAAAAACGCAACGCTATTCGATTTAGTCAACGCATTCCAAGCGGCCATCGACAGATTGAATAAGAAGCCCGCCGAACATCATGTTGAAACCGTTACGGCTACCGTCGAAGAACAAATCGAAGTAATTAACGCTGCCATATCTAAAAAGGGCAGAGTCAGATTCTCGGATTTGGTTGCCAATTCATCAGCTAACGTAATAGTTGCGACGTTTCTGGCCATTCTCGATATGTTGAAAAACGGAAATATATTTATTGTCCAGAACGATTTATTCGCTGAAATCGAAATCGCAGCTCCGCCGGCCCTAAATTGATTATATGGAAATGGAAATTATACCTCGGAACCCGCAAATTAATATGCAGAGTAAACAAAATAGAGTGCCTAAATGAAAAATAGCAAATCTGTCTTCCTCCATCTCTCGAGAGATGAACAAAAAACAACTCTTGAAGCCCTTATATTTGCCGCCGATGAAGCGGTTTCATTGAAAATGCTCCACAAAATACTTTTGCAGAAAGACGAACCGGCAAAAATATCCGCCGCCGAACTGTTTGATGATGACGGGCAAATCGCTGAATCCACCGAATCTGCCGCTAAAGCCACCGAATCTGCCGCTAAAGCCACCGAAGCACTTGCTGACGAAGATAATCGCGCCGCTGACCTCACCATTAACGATATTGCCGCAATGATTGCAGAAATCAACGACGAACTTGCTATTACCAACAGGCCTTTTCGTATTGTCAACGTTGCCGGCGGCTATCAATTCGCAACCAAACCGGAATATGGCTACCTAATCGCTCAATTGAACAAATCCAAACAAACCCGGAAGCTCTCCCGGGCAGCTCTTGAAGCCCTTTCTATCATTGCGTATAAGCAACCTGTGTCAAAACCCGAAGTCGAACAAATTAGGGGCGTCAATTCTAATGAAATCGTAAACTCCCTGATTGATAAAAACCTCGTAAAAATAGTCGGCAGAAGCACTTCCTTAGGTAAACCACTCCTCTTCGGAACTACTGACGACTTCCTTCGTGTTATGGGACTTACCGGTATTGATGAGTTGCCTAAATTAAGAGAATTGGAAGACCTCACCAACTTCGATAAGTATCAAATAAATCCTGATAAGACCCTCGTTTTAAATATTGAAGACCCCGAACGTGATGCTGATGAAGGCATTTCAGTAAATAACCCTGCCGCAGATAAGAATAACCAAACCAAATAATCATTACCATGCTCCGAACCTGTGTTGTAAACGCCCGGCTCTCCATCTGTCCTATACTATTATAATATTATCGTAAACAATTCATCTTATATCAATTATATATTACCATAATATAGAATGTTATCATCATAAGAAGATTAATAATAGCCATAGGAATAAACATAATAAACTAATGAATAAAATATATTATCATAAGAAGCCGGAAAATCATCTTTCAAAGCCGGAAAAGCACCATTTGAAGGACACAAAGCACCATTTGAAGGACACAAAGCACCATTTGAAGGACACAAAGCACCATATGAAGGACACAAAGCACCATATGAAGGACACAAAGCACCATTTGAAGGACACAAAGCACCATTTGAAGGACACAAAGCACCATTTGAAGGATACAAATCATCTTTCAAAGCCGGAATTTTATATTCTAAGGCGTATTTGTTATTAATTCTCAAATAATATATTAATTATCTATATATCAATAATAATATAGTAATAACAAAAGGCTGATTGGTTAATTACGAATCAGCCTTGATAGCAAGAGATTATAATATTGCAGAATCATAAGATAAATTGGGGGATTATTTATGTGGTGCGGCTTTTTGTCGATTATCTATGGTTGTCAATATATCTTCACAATACGTCTTAGCTTTAGCGGCGATTGTCTCAGCTTCTTCTTTTATAGCCTTTTTATATGAAATGTCTTTTATATCGGGTAAATTTATCATCACATTACGATATGCTCCCCATATTCCGACCTCCAAAGCCCTTGCTCCTACTTCAATGTCAGAGGCAGAAGCAATGTTTCCGAGCTTAGCAATTCCAATCATTGCCTCCCAGGCAGCGTCTCCGAGTTTCATTGTTAAAAGAGGAACTTCAATAGCAGATTTTAGGCCGTCCTGCATTGCTTCGTCACGCTTAGCAATAGCCTCGGCGGTATCTTTAGGCAATCTGACAGCTTCCAAATAATCATTGAAGGCGTCAGTATCTGCGTCGATCATTGGTATTAATGAATTTGCAGCGTCAAATAATGGTGGGATGATCTTCCGCATATCTTTGTCGAGGTGTTCGAACTTCCTGACGCCGTAGGTAAGGCGTGCGACCATTGCAGCGAGACCTGCTCCGATGGCAGCAATTGCTGCGGCGGCCGAGCCACCTCCCGGGGCGGACGTTCGGGCAGCGATTTTCTCTATGAATTCCCGCACGGTGGAGCCAGCGAGTGGTTCGGCGGGTTCATCTTTAATTATATATTCTATTATACGTTTATCGGGTTCGAAGGCGGATATGGAATTGAGTCCCAAACGGTCGATTACGAGTTTAATCTTTTGATCTTCTTCTAATATGAACAGATTTTCTTTTTCAATATAGTAATCGGCGGCCATTAACATTGCTTCGAGGGGTATTAAACCTACTAATTCGGAGCCAGCAGTTGCAATGTTCAGTTCAGCAGCATCATTTCTGACTTCTTCAAATAAAATATGAGGGGGAGTAACTTTATAATTTGTCAAATTACATGTTAATTGAGCCATATTATATTCATCGACCCACCAACCCATTGCTTTGCACTCTTTCAAACGTCCGGCGTAGCCTTTGCCTCGTCCTGCTTCTCTCAAATTAAGAGCGATTCGGTGAGCCTGATTATGTGTTCCGATTATATTTACATTATATGCAATTAAGAAGAATCGTGCTCCGGCGGCAGTAGCACCCCATTCGGGTATGAATTCAGCCGGGCCGAAGTCAGGTTTCCATTCGGGGAGTATGATTTTATCTTTTACGGCTTCATATTCTCCTTTTCGGATGTCCGGTAGTTTTTTTCTTCTTTCGAAACGTGCTGCTTCTTCGTATAAATATACAGGAATTCCCAATTCATCTGCGGCGCGGCGTCCGAATTCGTTGGCGCAATCGACACATTCCCGCATGGTAACGCCAGCAACTGGTACGAAGGGGCAGACATCGAGAGCTCCCATTCGAGGATGTTCTCCGGTTTGTTTAGTCATATCTATTCGGCTTTTAGCAGTACGAGCGGCGGCGATAGCAGCATCGACGACGGCATCTGGGGATCCGACGAAGGTATAGACAGTGCGATTGGTTGATTTTCCGGGGTCAACATCGAGCAGGGAAACGCCGGAGGTGGATTTAATTGCTTCGGCGATAGCGTTGATAGTATCTTGGTTTCGTCCTTCGGAGAAATTCGGGACGCATTCCACAATTTTATTCATTCAGGCACCTCATTTGGTTGATTGGAAATATATTTTTTATCGTTATAATTAATTCAAAGTTATCATTTTAATAATTTATTTCGATGGAAAAATTGGGAAAGCGGCGATTAGGTTGGGCAAAGGCATTGCGAAATGCCTCATGGCGCCGCCATCGCCTGCAAACCCGGGAGAAGTTAATTAATTTACGATTAAATATAGAATAAAAATTTACAATAAAGTCGCGTTTACCTAAATATTTAGATATAGCAATACGTCATATAAATTCCTTAGCATGGGGATTAGGGATAATGTTAGGATTAAACAAGCCGCAACGTGTTGGTTTAATGTAATGTTATGT
>JAJRTW010000118.1 GCA_024278075.1 Bacteroidota bacterium
AAGTGCAAGGAAATGGATTTATTATGCCCTTATGCCTTGCAGATTGTAGGACAACCCCCTGCTCGCTTTGCTCACTTCCCCCTTTTTTAAGGGGGAATAGCCAATTTAATTCCCCCTTAAAAAAGGGGGATTAAGGGGGTTATTATTCTCCTTAAAGCAGAAGCATGAATATCTTTTTCCTGACTGCTTTTTGAGGAAACCCTAAATATAAAATATTGGCAAGAATTGAGTTTAATTGCGAAAATGGGAACAGAAGAAAAAATATTGACTACGGCAAGATTTATATTCCATAGGAGTGGCTTCCACGGCGCGCGTATGCAGGAGATAGCCGACAAAGCCGGAATAAACAAAGCTTTGCTGCATTATTATTTCCGGAGCAAGGATAAATTATTCCACGAGATAATAAAAAATGACCTCTCCGGATTGATTGCAAATAATCTTAACTATCTTGAAGGCGATGTGCCATTCGAAAAAAAACTGAAAACATTCATCGCTAATTACATTCAGAATTTAATTGAAAACCCTCATCTGCCTGCTTTTGTTATTCACGAAATCAATCACAATACCGAGCGATTAGTCGAAATATTCAAGTCGTCTGCAAAGACTTTGCCATCGAAATTCATTGAGCAAATCAAAAAGGAAATAAAATTGGGTAATATTAAAAAAATAAAGCCCGAGCATATTTTGATGAATATTATATCACTATCAGTATTCCCATTCATGGCAAAGCCTATCTTTTCCACCATGCTCGATCTGGATGACAAGGCATATACGAAAATTATGATCGAAAGGAAACATATAGTATTTGAATCAATACTAAACGGTATCAGACAATGATAAAAGCTATTATCATATTTTTCATTGCCGCATCGGCTGCTTTCGGACAGCTAAGCCTGAGCAATTGCTATGAACTGGCAGATAGTAATTATCCGCTTGCGAAAGCAACGGCTCTGCAGCAAGATGTAACGGCCATGCAACTGGAACTGCTCGACACCAAATACCTGCCCGAAATATCTTTCTACGGCAAAGCTCAGTATCAGTCCGATGTGCCCACCATCGCTGTTGATGCCCCTATACCCGGGCTTAGCTTCCCCGAAATACCCCGGGACCAATATAATGTCGGGCTGAATATTAACCAGGTTATTTGGGACGGCGGAATTATCAGCAGTAAGAAATCACAGGAATTAGTGAATTCTGCCAGGGAGCGGAATTCGATTGATATTCAATTATTCGGCCTCCACAGAAAGATTGACGAGCTTTTCTTTGGCATAATATACCTTAGGGAGAAAAGGAAATCCCTAAATTTATTGCAGGCAACATTAGAAGAGAAATTTAAAGTGGTGAATTCGGCCGTTGTTAACGGTGTGGCGCTATCGGGCGACCTGGATGTTCTGAAAGTTGAAATTCTGAGGATCGAACAGAACCGGGCAAGCATGGAATCGCAGCAACTGGCCCTTATTCAGTCTCTGTCGGAAATCATCGGAAAGGAAATTGCATTTGATGAAGATTTATTTCTGCCGGAACTCGATGTTTCGGCCTCGGGCTCTCTGATGCTAAGACCGGAGTATGATAGGTTCAAACTGGGGATTGAGAATCTTGATGCCTATGCGGATTTGACAGATGCCAAGTATATGCCGAAGATAAATGCCTTTGCCAACGCCGGGTATGCCAGGCCTGGATACGATATTTTTAATCCGGATTTCCAGGCAATTTATATGGTTGGCATTCGCGCCAATTGGAATATCTGGAACTGGAATGCTTCCGACAAGGAAATTGAAAGCATTGAGGTTCAAAAGAAGATATTGAAAGTGCGCCGGAATACGTTTACGAAAAATCTGAAGATTGCGGAAAAGAAATATCTTAATGAAATTACGAATCTTGAGAAAGTTCTCGATTCTGATTTGCAGATAATCAGGATTCGCAAAGGGATTACCGAACAGGCTTCCAGCAAATATAGCAACGGAACTATTACTATCTCCGATTTTGTATCGAAAGTAAATTCGGAATCCGAAGCAAATCTTAATTATGAGTATAATAAAATTCGGCTAATCAAAGCCAAGCTAAATTATCTGACTTTATTCGGAAAAGAAGATTATTAACGAATCTTATTTTTATTTAACACTACGGACATATTTTATAATGACTTGAAAAATAAAGCACTTACGAAATGTCATTCTGATCCCTTCGACTGAGTTTATCCTGAGCCAGGCCGAATGGCTCAGGATAAACTGCCGAATGGCTCAGGGTGACTATTTTAGTGTCATAGTGTGCGGAGTCGAACTATAGACACGATCGGCCTGGCTCAGGATAAACTCCGCGAAGAATCTATAACTCTATATTTATAGATTCTTCACTACGCTCCGCCACAAGCGGCCCGGCTCCATTCAGAATGACAAAAATGTCCGAAGTGTTGTTTATCATTAGTTAATACTTTTTGAGTTTAATCTATTTACAAGGCCGATATGAAAAAAATATTATTGATAGCCGCAGCAGTTTTGATATTCACACGCTGCACCGATGGCGGCGAACTGTCCGACGCTTACGGCAACTTCGAAGCCGTTGAAACAATAATATCATCGGAGGCAGCCGGGAAGTTGATTGAATTCAATATTGAAGAGGGCGATGAAATAAAAGCCGGTACAATTGTTGGGTTCATTGATTCTTCTCAGCTCGTATTCAAAAGAGATCAATTAATAGCGGTCAAATCCGCCGCTGCTTCTAAGATTTCGGGTGTGCTGTCGCGGATAGAAGTGCTGAAGCAAAGAAAGGAATTGGCAATTAAGAATAAGAACAGAATCCAAAAAATGCTGCAAGATAAAGCCGCCACCGAGCAGCAATACGATGAAGTGATTAATGCCATAAACGTAATTGGCAAAGAAATAAAATCCATCGAGGCCCAGAACTCTCCGATCCTCAGCGAGGTGAAGTCGATCGGCATTCAGATTGAAAGCCTGGACGATATGATAGCCAAATGTACTATAGTCAATCCCATTGATGGGGTTGTGCTGTCAAAATTCGCCGAGCAATATGAACTGGCCGCACCGGGGAAACCATTGTTCAAAATTGCAGGCCTAAGCAAGATTATTCTTCGGGCGTATATTAGTGGCAATCAACTATCGTCGGTGAAATTGGGGCAGGCCGCAGAGATTGATGTTGGCCAGGGCGGCAACAGCCAAAAGTATAATGGGAAAGTTACATGGATTGCATCCCGTGCCGAGTTCACACCGAAGATTATTCAGACAAAGGAAGAGCGGGTGAACCTTGTATACGCAGTAAAAATCGAAGTCGGAAACGACGGTGCTTTGAAAATCGGGATGCCGGCCGAAGTTAATTTTAGATAGTTAGTGCTTACTCTAACCACTTGCGTCAGTTCTTTTGGGTTAAAACCCATTGTTTCTTGGTAATCATTGTCCCCGACACATTAGTGTCCATAAATGTCGGGGCTATTGAAAAAGATGTGTAGCGTGAGTGAGTGAGGAAAATTTAGGTATAATGCGGGCCAAAACAATATTGCCGACGAATCCGCAGCCGGTGGCTTTGGCCTGTTAATACATGAACCACAATGTTAAACATGAACCAAAAGCAATACGGTGAAGTTCAAAAAGTGAAATTTCTGATTTGACGTTCGAGGCCGGCAATGAAAGATTCTTCCTTCTCCCCGTCCGGATAGAGAAAAGTGGCGGAATCCTCATTCCTGTGTATCCATGAAGAGACTATCCGCATTTCCGTAATGTCATCGGCCGAAAATGCCTTTACGCCGGGCTGGCCATTGAAAAAAAGGCTGGAGACAATTTTATTCACATTGGACAAATCAGCCTTTCTGCCTACGGTAACGAAATCCATTAATTTGCCATATTTGATTAAATAGAGGCTGACGGTTTTCGACCGCTCGTCCTCGGGCATAATTAGCAGTATGTTGCTGTTATTCACCGATGAAGGCAATTCACTTTTATTATCAAAAAGGCGTTTCAATTCATCAATACTGGTTTTGATTAATGCCGCATTCTCAAATTCAAAATTATCAGAATATTGGCGCATTTTTTCCTCGAGACGTTTGAGTATCCCTCCTGAAAATCCGCTCAGGTAAAATCGGACCTTATCCAGCTCGAATTTGTATTCATCCGCTGATACTTCGCCTGTGCAGGGGGCTTTGCACTTTTCAATAAAATAATACAGGCACGGATTGCCGCCCTGCGAATGACTGAAACCGCCGCCGCAAACCCGAACTTTATAATTCTTGTCAATTTCCTTCAGTATCTCCTCTACGAATGCAGGGCCTTTTATCGGCCCGAAAAATTCAGCATCGCTGTCGTTCAGGTCATAGCTTATTTCCAGGGTGGGGTATTTATCACTATTTGATATCTTTATAAAAGGAAATTTTCTGTTCCTCTTGCCGGCACTGTTGTACATGGGCTTGATTCTCTTGATTTCTTTCGATTCCAATATCAAAGCCGAAAGTTCATTGCTTGTGGTTTCCCAGGTTATATCATAGATATTATTTACCAATTCGGCAATTTTGCGCGATGCAACCGAGCTATCGTTGAAATAAGACCTGATCCTGTCTTTCAGGCACTTGGCTTTGCCAACATATATTATATTTCTATTCTTATTCAGAAAATAATAAACACCTGGCCCCGAAGGCAATGAACTAAGTTTGCTCTCGACTCTTGAATAGGATTTTTTCGATAGCATGTGATTCTGAATACGCTTGTTCTGAAATACCAATAGCTCTTCGATTGTATCAATGCTATGCTCATGCGAAACGATATCCAGTAATTCCAATAGAATCATTGCAGTAGCCCGTGCATCGCCAAGAGCACGATGCCGGTTGCTCATTCCGATTCCAAAATATCTTGCCAGGTCGCCAACGTTCTTCTTATAGCCTCTGCCCACCAGCTTCCTTGCCAATTTAAGTGTGCACAACATATCGACAATCGGGGCATTCATTTTATGGCGGTATAGGCTGTAGCGAACAAAATTCCAGTCGAAATTGACGTTATGTGCTGTGAAAATCGTATTCGGTATCGAAATAATACTATTAATTTCCTTAAGCACACCGAGCGGTTCCGGTGCATTATAAGCCATTTCATTCGTAATGCCGGTCATGCGCGAGATAAAGGGAGGGATAAATTGGTGAGGGTTGATTAATGAGGAATACTCATCCGCAATTTCGCCGTCGATAACTTTTACACAAGCTATTTCGGTGATGCGGTTTTCTTTTGGGTCGGAGCCTGTTGTTTCAACATCGACAACGGCATAAGGTGCTTCCCAAATATTACTCATATACTAATTTCGCTTTCTTGAATACTTTTTGGTAAAATTCCAACTCAAAAATACGATTTTTTTTCGATTATCGAATTGTAATATGTCATATTACGTTATATAATCATGGATTAATTACTCATGGCAAGGATAACGATACGAACTTTTCAGTGGTTAACTATAGACGGCCCCTGCGTCAAATTCCCGAAATCATAGTTTGGCTTTGGCTGTTCAAACCCGCAACTTTTATGAAACCATCTGAATGATATGCCGGGACAAAAATAACAAGCTGTATAAGGAATTCATTCGGTGCCAAATGTAATAGCCATTATATTTTCATAACCTATATATCCCCAACAAGATAAGAAGTAGAAGAATAAAGGAACTCGAATTAGTCGGGCTAATTTATTCCTTAAAAGAATTAATATGCCCTTCTGGATCATTTCAAAAAGTGTTGAAAAAAATTAACATGTTTTTATCATTCTCAACCATTAAATCGATTAAAACCCATTTTCATATCCCGAATTACAAAAAGTAAATACGATACATCATGCTTAATGCTATGTATGTCAATAGCTTAGTGCTTCTAAGTTGAGAAATTCTAAAAAGTGAAGACTTAATAATCACTGTGTGTAAAAGTATTGACAGTGTGTAAATAATCTGACAGAAAGTAACAGTTTGTTACATGAACTGAATTTAGCCCTGCGTTTCTTGCCGATTCGCAATTTTCTATAGAGTCATCAAAAAAAATAGCTGTAGACGGATTGATGTGTAATTTGTCAATTATAAAATCATAAATCCGAATGTCAGGCTTCCGCAATCCGATTTCGTGCGAGAAGAACAGGTTCGAGAACAGCCCGAACAAATCCTGGCATTCATTGATGAAATAATCATGATGAATTTGGTTGGTATTGCTGAGCAGATGCAGTGCGAAATGATTTGGCAAAGACCGAAGCAAGTCAATGATATTATTATATTTACCAATAAGTGTAGCGTTCCATGCCTTGTCAAATTCGTCATCATTGCAGGACAAATGATATTGCTTTCTGACCAAACCCCTGAATTCGCAGGATTCGATTTTCCCGGTTTCGAAATCAGCGAATGCTGACATTCCAAGAATTTCAACGCCAATATTATCGAACAGCTCTTTTTTTGCTGACTGCCGCCTGAAATTGGAAATTGTCCTGTTTTGGTCAATTTCATAAAGTACACCGCCGAAATCGAATATAAGTGTTTTGATTTTATTTATATCGATAGATTCCATAATGCCTTGGTAATAAAGGAGTAATCAAAGTGTTTTCTTCATTCTTGCCACAAAGAAGCCATCGCAACCATGCAAATGTGGATTCAGCGTCAGAGTAAAGGAACTGTATTCGAGATCATTAATTTTCACATCAAAGGATTCGAAAACCGGGCCTAATGGATCCGGGATAAAAGATGGGTTATTATTAAGAAAATGGCCAATAATATCTTCATTTTCCTCAAACATTAAAGAACAAGTGGCATAAACGAGAATGCCACCGGGCTTAAGCAATAAAGAGGCATTCTTAAGAATCTGCTTTTGCTTATTCGCAAGCCTGTCTAATATTTCCGGCGATAGACTCCATTTGCGCATCGGCGACCGCCTTGCGGTGCCTATCCCCGAACATGGGGCATCCACAAGAACCGCATCGAATCTGCCTTTATGGATATAGTCGCTGATTTGGCGAGGTATATTTCCTTGCTTCGAGTGGTCGAACTTAAGTGTCTTAATCGACCTGAAACCAGCTCTTTTCGTCCTCTTTGCAAGCTCTTTAAGCTTTTTGGCTTCTATGTCCGTGGCAATAATCTCGCCGAGGTCGCTTTGCAGCGAGGCCATGTGTAAGGATTTCCCACCGGCACCGGCACAAGCATCAAGAATCTTCCAATTTGGCCTGGGGCCTAAGGCATAAGAAATAATCTGACTGCCTTCTTCCTGAACTTCAATTTTACCCTGCTTGTACAGAGGCAAAGCCGATAATTGCGGCCTGCTATTCAGAATCAGGCCCGAAGGAGAAAGCCTCCCGGGAGCCGCATCAACACCGAAGTTAGCGAGTTCGCTTAATACATTATCCCTGTCTGTATTTCCATTAATTCTGAGGCAAACCCGGGCGCTATGGCAGAGAGATTTTGCAATTTCCAATGGCCCCGAATGTGTTGGGAACCGCATTTTGTTTTTAATCCAACCGGCCAATATCCATTGCGGTAACGAATGATACACGGATAACAACGAAATTTCATCATCGGTTAAGGCCGCAGTGTTGGAATTCCATTTCTCAGTAGTGGCGATACATTCCTTAGAAAGAATATCGAATTTAATATTAACAGTCTCAAGCAAGCTAAGTGCTTGAGAAGTCGGAATTTGCAACCGGCCTGCAATTGCATCGGCCAGAACGGAAATATTATTAGAATTATTCAAAATTAAGTAGTTTAACTTAGTAGATGCGGAAAAAATAATAGTTAACTTGCCAATAGTTGTAAGATAGTACAGCGCACAGATAATCGGAAAGTGGCCAATTTCGGCAGTATGGCTTTTTAGCATCACATTAATATGTTTGGTGCAGTGCTGGAGCAGGGAAAGATTGCGCAGCGAAGCAAAAACAGCTTCCGAGATAAACTTCCTGTCCTTGCTGCCAAGGTATTTTTTTCCCCTAAAATATAGAGCGGCGATTTTGTCTGAAGGCCGTTCGGATTGCAGGAACAGAGTAAGTAATTGAGAGCTATGGCCAATAAGAGAATTTAATTTCATAGGTGCCGGCAGTGCGTAAAAGAAACAATGATTATATAATTAGGTAATAAAATAATCAAATACTATATTTATTCATAATAAATTTTCTTTGGAATTTAGTTATAATACACTTATTTTGTCAGAGCAGTATAAAAATAAATTGCTCTTTCGTTATTTCCAATATCAATCACAACTTTGGGCCAAAAGGATCGAATTTATATGGAGCTTTTATGAATAAGCATACTTTTCATAAAGTTAGTTTATTCATAAAAGCGTTGAAATATTAATAAATTCAAGTATTTTGATTAATAATTTGATTATTGATGAATTACAAATGAAGTTTAGATTAATATTATTTTGTTGTATTTATAATTATTCGTTTTCAATAACCTGCTCCTTTTATTAAGGATAATTGAGGTTATTAGCTAAAATTAAAAAAATTCAACGATTAATTGCCTATTTTCATTATTTCTTCTTTGATTATTAATAGGAATTATCGTATTTTCGTTATCGACTTGAGGCGTAGGTTTGATGCTAAATTATGCGTTTTTGGTATGGCGTAGTTTGGCATAAATATTGCATGTGGTTAAATACCTAAAAGTCATCGAAGAAAAATTTTAGGTATGAGCAGAGAAAAATATTAAGATTTCAAGCTATCATTATATTATATAAGTCAATATGGAAATTTCAAACAATATATTAACTATTTTAAAGGGGTAATTTAATATGAAGAAAATTCTCAATTATTTCTTGATTGTCAGTCTGGTACTGCCATTGTTTTCCGCCGGCCTGTCGGCCCAGGAATACAAGATGACGAAACATGTCATTGGCAGTGGCGGGATGATTGGAGTGAAAAATACCGATGGGATTACGATGTCGGGTATTTTTGCTCAAACTGCAATCGAGAAAAAATCAACAACCAGCCTGGTTAATGGAAAGAAGTACGATCTTTACCAGGGATTTTGGGTGCCTGATGCTTTTTTAGGCCCGGTTACTGTCGACGACCGGGACAATGAATTTGGGGCTAATATCAGCAACTACCCGAATCCGTTCAACTCAAGTACAACTATTGAATTTACTCTCGAGGCACCTTCCCAGGTAGTATTGAGGATATATGACATAGCTGGTACGCAAATTGATATGTTGAATCTTGGATACCATGATAAAGGCGTTCGAAGTATTGTTTGGGATGCCAAAGACGGAAGCGGCATGGATATTGGGGCCGGATCATATTTATATGAGCTTACGGTGCGCCCGTCCGGAGCTTCGGGCAGCGGGTTCGATATTTACAGCCTTCGCAACGTAATGGTGATTGTTAAGTAACTTCGAAATTAAGTAACTTCGAAATTAAGTAACTTCGAAATTAAGTAACTTCGAAATTAAGTAACTTCGAAATTAAGTAACTTCGAAATTAAGTAACTTCGAAATTAAGTAACTTCGAAATTAAGTAACTTCGAAATTA
>JAJRTW010000119.1 GCA_024278075.1 Bacteroidota bacterium
ATGTTTAGTAATTCAGAGAAGATTGTTGTAATTTTCATTGCGGTTCGGTGAAATTGTATTTAGAAATTTTAGTTGTATTCTAATTTATGCAATTTCAACTAATTACCGAACCGCTCCTTTATTTAACCGGACACTACTGAGAATAACATTATTCTCAATATTGCTATTTTTTGGTTATTCTCTGTTAAATTCTGCAATCCCTTATTCAAAAGTCAATACCAAATTCGATGACAGGGCAATTGCTTTCAGAGGTAATAATTATACAGACATTGAAACCTGGAAAACAGTTGGCGGCAAAGGGGGAAATCCGTTTTCAATGGCATTGGAAAGGTCAAATTCCGGTGCTATTCAAAGTTTCCAGACAATAGACGGGATTGCGCGAGATCAACTGATAATTGAAGATGTTATATTAGATGGTTCGGCCGCCTTTCCATATTGCGGAATTTACGACGGCGGACTGAACTGGGGAGTTTTCGTATCGAACCGGCTATACGGTGGCAAGGATTATGACAATGATATTTATCAAATATCGCTAAATGGGACAAACATTAGCTGCGAAAGAATAAATGAAGTATCGTCGGAATATTGGGACGATACTCCTGCTTTGTCTTCCGATGGGAATACCATGTTTTTCTCATCAAATAGAAATAATCCGTTGTCGGGCAAAACAGACATGTTTTTGTCTGTGAAACAAAGCGGTAAATGGTCAAGCCCGGCAAAGGTATCCATAATAAATACAGATAAATACAACGAATTATCGCCATTTATAGGCTACGACGGATATTTGTATTTTTCCAGCGATCGCGGCGGTGATTATGATATCTGGAGAGTCAGCATTGATAATAGCTGCCGCCCGGCAGGGACAGTTGAGAAGTTAAGCGAAGAGCAATTTCCCTATGTTAATAAAGCGGGCTCAAATGAATTCAGCCCTTGTTTTTCGATTGGCGGCAACTTTTTCATTTTCTCGTCTAACAGGAAACCGGCAGACACTAATGATAGAACCCGTGATTACGATATGTACTATATTGACTATTCAAACCAAAATGGCCTCTCAAAGGAAATAGAAATAAAGCTTGAAGTCAGGCAAATAGAACGGGATTATGAGTCTCCGGACGCATTGAGCAAAGGGTTGCTAATTGCCAAGGAGCTTGAATGTGAATCCGATTTAGAAATTATGTATAATAGCGATCCCTCTAATGTTGACAGAGCAGCAACTGGCAGTGTTGGAGACTATTTTATTAAGACAAAGAGAAAGTTAGCCGACCTGCCGGAACTTGACTTTAGATACAGGGAATTAGTAATTAATATTGATGCAAAGTGTTGCGGTACTTCAACCAAACATACATTGAAATATGACACGTTCTGCGATAGTATGTTAGGACATAAAGTAATATTTGCCTGCAAAGAAGAAGCTATTGACACAATTCCTTTTGTTATTGACACTATTCCATTCTTTGTAACGGGCTACTGGTGCCCGTCAACCGACAAATATCGTGATTGGACTTTGTGCTCCAGTCTTTTTCAGATAATGGAAAATTGTCCGCCATCGAGAAAGGAAGTCAGCTTTGAACCTCTGTGCGATAGAAACGAAGTTTTTAGTTACGGTATCAAACCGCCGATAGTTAAGCCAAAAACTATAAGAAAAAGACATCCCGGGGCAGCTTGCATTGATACTCGGGAAATGAGGAAATTGCTTGACGGAGAGCTTATGGTTAATGATGTTTCATACATAGATGCTGTTGATAATGTGATATACAGCCTCATTGAACAAATGAAAATGACAATGGAAAATCCTTATGTCAATTTAACCAGAGAAGAGAATCGGAAGATAAGGATTGAAGTATATGGATGGACAGACTGGAGGGCTATTGACAAAAGCTGTGAATATACAGGTGAAACTATTGACTTGAATAACAGTTTTGTTAAAATTGATACACAGGCCATCCATTGGGGCAAGCCGGTAACTAAAAAATATATTAAGAACGGCATTATTGAATCCGGTACAAGATTTGTTGGGCAATGGCGAAGCGGCAACCAGCTTTTGAGCGATTTAAGAGCATATTACATTGCCGTTCTTCTGGATGAGCTGTGGACCAAAAAAGTTCCTAAATATAAAAGCTACAGACACAATATTGAAATAGTTGCTATCGGGAGATCAATAAGTAATACTAGAGGTGTATCCCTTGCTGCAAACCGTTCGGTGGATGTAATGATCAGATTAGACCAGAGAGAAAAATTATCTGAATTCACAGTAGAATTGAATCCGGATGTAGAAAAATGGCTTTGGAAGCCGGATTGTATCCATGATTAATAAGTTGGAATTATTCAAGAACAAGCTTCGAAGTGAGATATACTTCCCAACATTCAGACAGATTATTATACCAAGTTGCATTCTAATATACAATATTAAAATGTGGAAAAAACGTCATAGATTTAATATAATTCGGTTTGGAACTTAAATCATTAAGGCCAAAGCATACTTTATCGATTGTTTCTTGAAGAGAATTGAACGTTCTGTTATGTAAGTACTTCCCTCTAATCTCGTCCCATAAATGCTCTGTTGGATTAACTTCAGGGCTGTATGGCGGTTGCATAATAAAATAAATATTATAAGGGATATTCAAAGCTTTACTGCGATGCCAACTCATGTCATTAATATTACTCTGCTTTTATCAAGCTTATTTTCAGATATGATTTTGTTTACTTTACTCCTAAAGTTTTTTTTTTAAATCCTCCTGTGCTTGTTTATCTTTTTTGGGATGATGTGGCAGCGGCACCACTTTTCTCCAGCCGTTGCGTTCCATTAGCCTATAGATCGTGGTCTTATGAACAGTTTTTCCTATTAATTTCTCAAATGCTTCCTTGATCTGTCCGGCTGTAGCAATATATCCCTTTTGTGCCTGATTTATAAACGTTTCCATAAATTCACGTTCTTCTTTTAGTGATATATATGAGTGTCTCCTTCCACCTTTGCCCTTTGTTTCAATCGAGGAGGGGCCGAATCTATTATATTCTGATATTGTCTTGTGAACAAGTGAAACTGACACTGCCAAAGGCTTTGCTATTTCTTTAGCAGGTCTGGGATAGTTCAGGGCATTATAGATTATTAACCATTTTTGTACTCGCCAAAACCCAACAGTAGTTTTAATTTTTTGTTTTACTTCGAAGCTGTTTAAGTGTGCTTTTGCAAGTGTTTTTTTGTTCATAGTTTTTTTTGAACAAAAATAAGCATTTTTTCAGTAGTGTCCGGTTAAAAATGAGAGCCGTTCCTAATTTATACCTAATAATTATGATTTGTCATTGCGAAACTCGTTTCAGAATCCAGTCTTCACGTCCTATGGGGCTATATTAGGATGGATTCCGGACGGGGTCCGGAATGACAAGTAATATTATTATAATTGCTATGATACGAAATTGTATCTAAACCAGCGTTATATAGGGCAAAATACAGGCTATAACTGTGATTACCAATTCTTTCCTGCTTTTTAACCGGACACTACTGTTATCAGTAGTAAGAAATTGTAATGCATTGAAGGAATTTATGAAAACATCTATAATTGTATCACTTA
>JAJRTW010000004.1 GCA_024278075.1 Bacteroidota bacterium
TGGAGAAGTTGCATTTGATCGACATTCTATCTCTTAGCAGAGAAAGGCTAAAACAGGCACGTGCACCTGATTACCAATTAGCATTTTTTTAACCGGACAGTACTGACCTGAAGTAATAGGTATATTGTGGTTGGTGGTATATCCTACAATTACCGGTTCGTTATTTGAATCCACGGCTACGGCCCTTCCGAATTCATCTTCACCACCGGTTGAACCAAGTGAGTCACTGAAATATCTGAACCATTGAAGATCTCCTGAGCTATTGAGCTTCAGCAAAAAGGCATCGACTCCTGAAATATATCCAGGCTGTCCGGTAGTATTCAAACCGGCAGTTTCAGTACTACCCGTTACGTATATATATCCGTCTCCATACAGATCTTCATATTCGGCAACACCGTGCGCCACATCGTCTTCTCCTGCAGCATTGTTGCCAATAACAGTTGACCAAATAAACTCACCCGTCTTCTGAAATTTCGTTATAAATGCCTGTTGATTTGTTGTACTTGCTGCCGTATCTCCTGCACTTTTAGGAAAACTGCCGCTCATTGTACGGCCAACAACTATAATATCATCAGAATCATTCCATTCACTAACAGTAATATCGTTAATCCAATCGTTATTATTGCCACTAAGATAAGTAGGCAATCTCGAAAAGTCTGGTACGTTTATAATAGAGTCATATTCAGGGTATGCGTAACTTAAAAAGGCATCGGTATTACCGCCATTTGCTGCTTGTTCGGCGAAAACATGAACAGGCAGGTCACTGCTTTCGGTGCCGCCGCAGAAAGCAAAGTTTTGGTATTTGTGATAAACTATTCCAGTTGCCCAATCATCATTGCTGCCGCCGTAGTAAAGGCCATACCTTTCGGACATATCATCCAGTGTTGTATCGAGTACCATAACGAAGGAGTCATAATCATCGGCAGTTAGATTAGGGTAATCTTTATGGTAATTACCATCTATGTTAAACGGATTAAATCTAAAAACGCTCTTGGTTCCGCCAGTAATAAACAGCTTATCCTGAGAACCCTTGATGTCGTAGATCAAGTCCTGGCCGGCTCCCCCTAAGAATGTTGACCAGTCGATGTGCCAATTTTCGACCGATGGGTTATTATAATCCCACGGACTGATATTGGTTACGAATCCATCTGTTATACCCGTAGTGCCATCATCACCATGAACATTTTGCAGAGGATTGGTAGCGGGAAAATCAACAATTGGGAAAAGAGTATCGGCGCTCCACTCTGTATGCCCTGCAATATAAATATCATAATACGGCGAGTTATCGGCAGCATATATACTCGTAGCAGTGTCGTTGGCCTTGCCACCTAAAAAAGTACTGTATATTACCCGTCCGTTAGTATCCAAAGTCGAGAAGAACGCATCGGTTGCAGGCCATTGCAGCATGGCATAATACGGATCATAGGCATCGGATGTTATTGGAAAGCACTCGTAGCTATTGGTCCATCCCACAAACGAAACCAAAGGCGGGTCGTGGCTTTCGGTCAGGGCAATATCAAGGCCGGATTCATTCTTATATCCACCCCAATAAGTACTCCATTTCAATGCACCATATCGACCGAATTTGGCAACGAAACCGTCAAATTCATATCCGCTGCAACCGTCTCCGCCAAAACTGGATTGATAGGGTTGAACATTCGGAGTTACGGATTCATCTGGCTGTATATATGCACCATCAGTTACTTTACCGGTTACGTAAATAAAATCCGTGCTGCTTAATGCGATACCTTCGCCACTTTCCCAATCAATAGCACCAAGCGCATTGCCGCCATAATATGTAAACCATCTAATCGTTTTTCCATCATTGCTCAGGCTCATCACAAAAGCGTCTTCGGTATCTATTAGTGTATCTAGTTTATCTTTGTAGCTAATGCAGGAATCACAATTTAAATCGGTTGTAGCTAAACTATCACTGCCAGTCCTGCCGGTAATATATATATCAGTATTTCCATAGGTGGCGTTATTGCCGGAATATTTTGTGATTGCTTTGCCGGCATCAAAACCAGAGCCGCCGTAATATGTCGAAAAAACAATTTTTCCAACATCACTGAATTTTGTTACAAAGATATCAGCATTTCCGCCATGTGTTTCATCCACGACCCCGGCCGTAATGGGGAAACCTATGCTGCTATAGGTGTAACCCGTTACATACATATAGCCATCAACATCGGTTACAATGTCAAGGGCGACATCGTCCAGGGTGCCGCCGTGATAAGTAGCCAGCATTGGGCTTTCATTGAATGTAGTGAGGAAAGCATCCGTGGTGCCGCCGTTGTATGTTCACTACCGGTTCGCCGATACTTAGTAAGCCTGAATTTTATGGAGGGAACGTATTTTTGCAGGATTCCACATCAATTAGATTTAAATGGGCACCGGTTGATAGCGCCACAAGCTATTTGTTCAGATTTTATCACGAAGCTCCTGCCCTGTATGATGGAGAACCGACATATTATGAAACAACAGATACAACATATCTAATTAGCGGACTTGAATACGGTTGGAAGTATGGATGTGGCGTCAGGGCCGTAAACGATTCTTTAGTAAGCGAGTGGGAATCATTTCATCAAATCTGGTTTGATCTTGACACAACTATTGTACCACCATCGACAGAGAAAGTAGGCATTGAATTTCCCGATAATCCTGTGTCAACAACTCCAATATTAAGATGGAGCAACACGCATGCTAAATTTTATAACATACAAGTTGCTAAAAGCACTACCGGCATTATTGGCGGCTCTAAATGGGAATATGGTTTAGAAGAGGATGATTTCTCAGATATTGTATATTACCGTTCTGGTATTAAAGATACATTTCATCTGGTTAGGGTCACATTGGAGGAAAATGTAAATTATATATGGCGTGTTCGATCTGGTTGGTCAGTAGATGTAAAGAGTGAGTGGTCGGGAAGTTCAAAATTTACGCCCGGACAATTACCAACATCTGTTGATATAGAATATATTGAACCCTCTGTAAGGATATTTCCAAATCCAATCCAGGACGATGTCACCTTTGAAATTGCCCTTGGAAAGCTTGATAGAGTTATTGTTGGGATATATGACATTCATGGAGTTAAGATAGTAGATGTTTATAATGGAATAATGCCAGAGGGGATATATACGATAAGGCCACCAATTAATGGACTTAGCACAGGAATGTACTTTGTCAAATTCAATATTGGGAACCGGGTTCTCGTAAAGAAACTTGTTAAATGATAATGAAATTCCATAAGGTATCATCAAAGGCTCTGCAATTGCGGGGCCTTTTTTGTTAGAAGTGAAAATGCTTTTTCCAATATTATTTCCTGTCTTCCCCAAGCCTTCTTCATGGCCTCAACAATATCCTTTCCGGATATGCAAACATAATTCTCAAAGTAATTGTTAATCTATTGATATTCAAGAGCCAATTCCCTGTCAAATTTGGCATATTCAGTTCAATCGATGTTACAAACTTACAATCGAGCTTAATTGAGCTTCTGATCAGGCCAACAGATTGGAGGGTTCTCGAAGCGAACCTTCCTTAACCTCATTAAAATGTAGTTTAACGAATAGCCTACCTGAATTCATCTTATATACTGGTATAAACCCTATAAACCCTGGATCCTTCGACATAGTTTATCCTGAGTCCTTCGACTTCGCTCAGGATGACACTGCATTGAATATCGGCAAGGATTTGGAACGATTCATATTATTAACCGGACACTACTGATATGCTATACTATGAATAATCCAGAAGAATAATTGATAACCGGATTATCTACTTTTTTAGTTAATTTTGAATATTCCGAATAATTAATAAATCATCTATGCAATATTTAGGAACAATAGTTAAGCCAAAAGGCTTTCGCGGCGGTATATCAGTTGTGCATGTGCCGGAGAACCTGAAAAATCTTAAGAAAGGTTCGGTGGTTTTGGCCGGGCTGTCGGAGAATTTTGCAGAAGAATATACTGTTGATAGCTGGAAGAACAGAAATGGCAAGGCAATCGTGAAATTCATCGGAATCGATTCCGAGGCCGATGCCGGCACGCTGAAGGAATTCGGCATTTATGCCGATAGTGAAAAGATACGATTTATTGATGACGATAAGCATTTCATTAGCGAAATAATTGGCTGTAAAGTAA
Source organism: Bacteroidota bacterium (assembly GCA_024278075.1). GTDB lineage: Bacteria > Bacteroidota > Ignavibacteria > Kapaibacteriales > UBA2268 > JAJRTW01. The sequence goes on from JAJRTW010000004.1 coordinate 4,140, forward strand.
GCGACTCGGAAGGTAAATTATTAGGTGAAGTAACCGATGTGTGGAAACTGCCGGGCAATGACGTATGGCTTGTGGAGACGAAGGATGGCGATCTGCCGGTTCCTGTGATTGATGATGTGGTTAAGGAAATTGATATTAAAGAGAAAATTATCAGAATTAATCTGATCCCGGGATTGCTGGAATTATTGGATAACCGGAAAGGTGATGGCGATGAGTGAAGAAAAAATATTAATAGAAGAAAAGATGCGTATTGATATTGTCACGGCCCATCCCGAATCGCTAAGTTCCATGCTTGGGGCGAGCATAATTAAAATTGCCCGTGACAAAGGAATCGTCAATATCGCCCTGCACAACCTGCACGACTATGCCCTTGATAAATACAAGCATATAGACGACACTCCATTCGGCGGCGGGGCGGGAATGCTTATTAAATGCCAGCCCGTATTTGATTGCATTGGAAAACTGCGGAAGGAAAGAAGCTATGACGAAATAATATTCCTCTCGCCGGATGGCGAAGTGTTCAACCAGGGCATGGCCAACGAGCTGTCGCTGAAACGAAACATTATACTGCTTGCCGGGCATTATAAAGGCATCGACCAAAGAATCCGCGATCATATTATCACACGCGAAATCTCGATTGGCGATTATGTGCTGAGTGGTGGGGAGATACCGCTATTGGCCGTCACCGATGCTGTGGTCAGGTTAATCCCCGGAGTGCTCGGAGATGCGGAATCGGCTTTGGAGGATTCCTATATGAATGGCCTGTTAGAGCCGCCGCAATATACCAAGCCGGCGGATTATAAAGGCTGGAAAGTGCCGGATGTTTTATTTGGTGGCAATCATAAGGAAATCAGCGAGTGGCGGGATGAGCAAGCCTATGAAAAAACAAAAAATCGCCGCCCCGATTTGCTGGATTAATTTCTCATTGCCAAAACCAATTCCAACCGTTCGTCCTTCCAAACATCCGTTTCACCCCTTAACCACAGCAATGGGCTTCAGACGTGCCACCTTAGCGGCAATACCGGCACGGCCAACAATATCAACTACCGATTCCACATCTTTATAAGCCTCCGGTGCTTCCTCGGAAAGGCCCCTCAATGAACCCGCATGAATGCTGATTCCCTTATCCGATAAATTATCCATTAGCTTATTTCCGTCGATTGTCTTACGGGCTTTCGAACGCGACATCACCCTGCCCGCACCGTGGCAAGAAGACCCAAAGCTCAGTTCCATACTCCCCGCCCGGCCTGCCATCACATAAGAAGCCGTGCCCATCGACCCGGGAATCAATACCGGCTGGCCGGTTGCCTGATATTGTTTCGGCAAATCCGCATGGCCCGGCGGAAAAGCACGCGTGGCACCCTTGCGGTGGACTATCACTTTCCTGCTCTCACCATCAATTATATGTTCCTCGATTTTGGCAATATTATGGGCAACGTCATAAAGAATTGGCATATCTTCATACCGGATTCCAAAATAATCACGCAGTGCCATCCTCACCTGATGCGTTATCAACTGCCGGTTGGCCCAGGCATAATTCGCAGCCGCAGACATAGCCGCAAAATAATCCTGCCCGATTGGTGATTTAAACGGTGCACAGGCCAGTTCACGGTCGGGCAGGCCGAAGCCGAAACTCTTCGCGGCAGCCTGCATTTGCCTCACAAAATCGGTTGCTATTTGATGGCCAAGCCCGCGTGAGCCGGTGTGAATCTGGATAACCACCTGGCCTTCGAACAGGCCGTAGGATTCGGCTGTTGCTTCATCCAATATATGGCTGACCCTATCGATTTCGACGAAATGGTTTCCGGCTCCGAGTGTCCCCAATTGCCCCTTGCCGCGGCTCATTGCTTTGCCGGATACTGCACTTGCATCCGCACTTTCCATGCAGCCGGACGATTCTGTAAAATCCATATCTTCATCAATTCCAAAGCCCTCGCTAACCGCCCATTTGCCGCCATAATTCAATGCTTTCTTCAAATCATCAGTATCGAGCTTTACATAGCCGCCTTGCCCAACTCCTGAAGGAACAGCATCGAATACTATCTTTGCCAGGTTATCTTTATGGCTTAGAATATCACTGTGGTTAAATATATCTTTTACATTGAGATTTGTTTTAATCAGCCGGACTCCGCAGTTAATGTCATATCCAATTCCGCCCGGGGAGATCACACCGTCATAATAATCAATGGCAGCCACTGCTCCAATAGGGAATCCGTATCCTTCGTGTACGTCGGGCATGACAACCACTTTGCCCAGCACTCCGGGCAGAGTGGAGATATTTACAAGTTGGTGGAGCGAGCGGTCGGACAGGGCCATGCTAAGCATTTCATCGGTTGTGTAGATATGCGCCGGCACACGCATATCATTTCTGAATGCCTGACTAATTTCATATAGAACATCTGATTTTCTATTTAGATTCTCTTTCTTCATTATTATTAATTACAAAATTATAAATAGGGTTCCCTCAAAAAGTAGTCAGGAAAAAGATATTCATGCTTCTGCTTTAAGGAGAATAACAACCCCCTTAATCCCCCTTTTTTAAGGGGGAATTAAATTGGCTATTCCCCCTTAAAAAAGGGGGAAGTGAGCAA
>JAJRTW010000120.1 GCA_024278075.1 Bacteroidota bacterium
CGTAACCACCCCCTTTGAAAAATGGGGTTAAATCTGATTTCAAGTCTCCCTTTTTCAAAGGGAGATTTAGAGGGTTTTCTGATTATTATTCCTGTATTGATACAACATCGAAGTTTTGGAATGAAATTATATGCTATGTCAACTTGTGAATAGCTACACTAGCTCTGCTTGGAATGTCAGGCCATAGTAAGCAGGTATATATTATAAACGGCTCTCTTTTTAACGGGCAGTGCTGTAACAATATAAAAAGCTGTAATATATTTACATGGAATGGCTTGCTGCCTGCTTAAACTTCATCATATATTTTAAAGAGAATCATTCGCAACACCCTGCTTTTCACATCCCAAACGTTATGCTAAATTGGCGATAACAAAAAAAAGCAAGGCGGCAGCCTGCTTTTATTGTGGGCCCGGAGGGACTTGAACCCCCAACCTACGGATTATGAGTCCGGCGCTCTAACCAGTTGAGCTACGGGCCCCAAGATATATTTATTGGTTCCCTTTTTTTAAAGGTCTACAAATATATAAAAAAATTAATAAATCAATAGTTGAAAAATCCAACAAAAATACCAAATTGAAGATGCAGCCCGTTGGCGTTTAATGCTTCGGGAACATTGTTCAAAATTGCCGATTTGTTGAATTTCCAATCCGATTGGAATGCATAAGAATAACCTGCGTTAAGCCTTAGCATGAAGAAACTCTGCAAAGATAATTCGAAATAAATATTCGGCTGAACAAAGAAAAAATCCGTCTCGGCACGCTGCAGCCAGTTAGACCCGCCTGGCCCTGGCATGAATTCGTTCCAGCCGACGTCGCCTTCGGTTTGATTGGTCTCGATTATCATATTGCCCCAGCCCAGATTGATTCCCGGCAGAATAGCAAACGATTTGGCAACCACAATTCCATAGTCAAAGGACAGGCCGGTGAAAAATACAGAATATTCAGCACTTCTCATAACATTAACAGGATCTTCAGTGGAGCCAATATCAAGGTTTGTTTCTACAATCGAGGAACCGCCATAGCCAAAGAAGCCAGCCCTGAAATTCGGCAGCCAGGGTATTAAAGTAACTCCATGGGCACCGGACAGATAAATTGGTGAATTCATATCCTCGTCAAAGCCAAATTCATTATCTTTAAAAAGCGTATGCAATTCATCAAGATTGGCAAAGAAGAATGTGCCGGTATAACCGCCTGCAATTGCAAAATATGGGTCGCTTTGCTCCTGGAGCGGCTCTTGTTCGAAATCTAATTCATCCAGATCGTCATCCTGGGAATATAATGCAGCCGACAGCAAGGAAAAGGCAATAAATGACATCATAAAGAGCTTGATTCTCATTGTTTCTCCGCTTTGAAAATAATTGTAATCCTAAATTACTATTTAACGATTTACGGTGCAATTATTTTATTTATTTAGTTTGTGCTACGGTATGGGCGGAATGTAAACGATAGCGTTTTATTCGCAATAATTGCTTATTTTTCATATTATTACTAATCTGAAAATGGGTATCGTGAAAATTTTGTCACAAAATCAACTTTTAAGTGTTAATATTATATGAGGTTCTGGCAGGCATGGATTGTTAATGCCAAAAGATCAATTATGAATGTAAACTTTCCAACATTAAATGAAGACGATTTAATCGAATTCATCCGCGGTTCGCGTGATGATTCCGAAAAAGCATTTACTGAGATATACAAGCGGTATGCAGCTATGATACATGCCTATTGCGCCTGTATGATTAATAATCGTCAGCAGGTGGAGGATATTTTTCAGGATACTCTGATTAAATTCTATCAAAATGTAAGAAACGATAGCCGAAAAATTAATATTCGCGGTTATTTGATTACAATAGCCCGGAATCTTTGCCTGAACTATCGGCGTGACAGGAAGTTGACAGTCCCGATTGAGAACATGGAGTTTCTGATAGAAACTTATCAGCCAAACGAAAGAACTGAACTGCTCGAATTGATGACAATGGCGATGAATCTTCTTGATTTCGATTATCGCGAGGCTTTTGTGCTCAGAGAAATTGATGGAATGTCTTATGAGCAGATAGCTGAAGTTTGCGGAATATCTGTTGCCAATGCAAGGAAACGTGCTTTCAGGGCAAGAAAGAAAATGAAGGATATACTTAATCCGTACTTTAGTGATGTTTACAGTTGATAGTTTACGCTGCGTATTTTGTTATTTCAATAGCCCTGGCATTTATGCCGGGGACAATTGTTACCATGAAACGATGGGTTTAAAACCCAAAGAGATTACTTAAGTGGTTAGAGCCAAATGTTTTTTTGTTAATTATCGCCCGGCCTAAAGGTAGGGGATAATAAATATCATTTTGCGTAACATGAATTAATTATTAGAATAATACCTAAATATTAGTGGTTAATTACTATGGACCAGGTTAGATTAATTCACGATTTCGTCGACGGGATGCTCGATTCCGGCCAGGAGGAGAGCCTTTTTCTTGCTCTTTCGAGCAGCGACGAACTTCGCGGGGAAATGAAAGATTTGCTTGCAATGAAGCAGGCGGCTCGTACGTATACTGAAGTATATACGCCTTCGGCCAGTTCCACGATGGCAGTTTTTGGCTCTCTCGGATTCGACCGCCCGAAGCTTGCTTATAGCTCTTCCGGCAATATCGGTTGGGCTGCGAGAACAACAAATTTCTACCGGAGAAATTCCAATAGTGTTAAAACGGGAATTGCCTCGTCGGTTATAACTGCAATTTTAGCATTCTTCCTGTTGCAGCCTGACGATGCTATATTCAATATTTCATCAGCAGGCATCAATGGAAAATCCGGGCAGGCCCAATTACTCAACAATTCAGCGAAAAATGAAATCCCGGTTGTGGCAAGCTCCGCTGATATGACGGAGAAAGTCAGTTCATTAAGCATGTTAAATTCAACTGGTATCGATGCGGCGGCCAACACCAGTTCGGATTTTGCATCTGCAATGCACAAGCGAAATTCAGGGCCTAATTCAGCACCGGCTGATGTAACTAATATTGGTGCGGTAAACACTAATGCAGCTGATACGGCTGCTGGCAATATCAATGAAGACATAGAAACGGCTAATAGCAGTATAAATAGTGCAATAAATCAAGCTGATAATTTTGCTGCTGCTGTCAATATGTCTGAAATAGGCAAATCCGGCCAATTTACAAGTCCGTTGCCCGGACATCTTGAATTCAATTCATTTTATTATATCCCAAGGACAGCTAATGTAAGGGTTGCCGGTATTTCGGATTTTCGGTTACAGGATTTGGATGGTTTCACAGTCGAGCTACGCGGCTCGCAGAATTGGAATTCCGAAAAAGCTACGATTAACCCTGCCGACAATGCTCTGTTTAATAACTATTCACTTGCGGTATTCTATGATTTGTCTGAAGTATTCTCAATCGGATATGACCTGAGGCAGGAAACATTTTTCAACCAATTCTATGGCGCCGACAATGACGGCGTGATGAAAACCTATGAAACTCAGCCAAATTATACTTCGCATGGCTTGGCTCTAAGGTATTATATCCTACCATCGGAGAGCTTCAAACCTTTAGCCCAACTTACTTTTGGCGGGAACTCCGTTGGATTGACAAGCCGCTTTATGGCAGGGTTGAAATACGAGCCTTACAGAGATATTGCATTTATCATCGGCCTCGAATACAGCAATCTGACTTATTGGTTCGACAATAATTCATTCAATTCTTCCAAATTAGGCCTGAACTACGGGGTACAGTTTCTTTGGTAGGTATATCGTATCACAAATCAGCAGAGGCCAATCCAGGTTGATTTTCATTTAATCTACATTTACGTCATTAATCATCATTCAAATCATATTTGTTAATCTTCGACCGCAGAGTGGAGGCCGGAATGCCCAGGATTTCCGCAGCTTTGGCCTTATTGCCATGCGATTGGTTCAGAGCCTGGAGAATTATATTTATTTCCACATCGGCCAATACATCATCCAAAGGTTTTTTCCCAATTGACAGCTCCGGCAAAGGCCCGGATGGCTTAACAATTTCCAGTGGAATGCTCGATGCCTTGATTTGATTTCCGGATGTCATTAATACAAGCCGTTCGGATATATTCTTAATCTCCCTTATATTTCCCGGCCAATTATACTGCTTAAGATAGTTCATAGCATCTTCGTTGACCTTAATATCTTTTTCCTCTGCAAATAATTTCACAAAATGATCAATCAAGCCCGGGATGTCTTCAGGCCTGTCTCTAAGGGGTTCTATATGAATCGGGAATACGTTCAGCCTGTAAAACAGGTCCTCCCTGAATTTACCCTGGTTTACTAATTCCCTAATGTCTGCTTTTGTGGAAGCGATTACACGTACATCAACATTAATTGTCTTGTTGCCGCCAACACGCTCGAACTCCTGCTCCTGGAGCACACGAAGCAGCTTTACCTGTAAATCCAAGGGGATATCATCGACGTCGTCCAAATATAAAGTGCCGCTATCGGCCATTTCGAACCTGCCTTTTCTCTCCTTCATCGCACCGGTGAACGCCCCCTTTTCATGCCCGAAAAGTTCGCTCTCGAAAATTTCCCTCGATAGGATTGCGCAGCTGACCTTAATGAATGGCTTATTATAACGATTGCTTTGGTGATGCAGAATGTGGGTTAAGTGCTCTTTGCCGGTTCCGGTTTCGCCTGTGATTAAGACCGTTGTGTCTTTCTTTGAAATAATACTTACTAATTCCAATAAATGCTCGGAAGATTGGCTTTCGCCAACAAATGAATCCAGGCTGTATTTGGACGCCACCTGCGTGCGCAGCATTACGTTCTCTTGTTTGATATTAATCAGGTCTTTAATCCGATCTATCTGCAACAAAAGTTCATCTATTTGGAAAGGCTTGTGAATATAGTCATAGGCTCCTTTTTTCATTGCATCCACAGCGGCGTTAACCGAAGCAAAAGCCGTCATAACTATAACAATTGTTTCCTCTTTAATCTTTTTGATATTATTCAGAAGCTCAATGCCGCTCATCCCCGGCATTTTAACGTCGGTGATAACAAGATCGACATTGGCTTTTTTGATTTCAGCAAGCGCATCGATTGGGTTTTCAAAAGATTTCACAACGTAGCCGGCATCAATCAAATCATCGGTTAATGATACCCGCAGAATCTCTTCATCCTCGACAACTATTATTCTTAATGATTCCATAATTGCATTCTTCCGATAAATAAATTGAATATATCTGGCCGCCCACTGCTACAGGGGCAAAGTTATTCTGAAATTGGTTGAATGCCTATATTGGCTATCCACCTCGATCGACCCCTTATGCGATTTAATAATGCTATAGACAACCGACAGCCCCAGGCCAGTGCCTTTCCCAATTCCTTTGGTTGTATAGAACGGATCGAAGATATTCTCAATAAAATCTTTATCGATTCCGATGCCGGTATCCGAAATATTAATTACGATGGTTTCGTTTTCTATGGCCGAGTTGATGGTTATGCTTTTCTTAGAATTAGGATTTTTTTCAAAATTCGTATTGATGGCATCGATACTATTGAGCAATAGGTTCACAAACACTTGCTCCAGGTGGTTCTTGCTGCCGGATATATATCTTTCGGAGCCGGGGCCGGTGTTGACAACATTGATATGATGTTTTTTAATTTTATAAGAAATCAACAAGAGCGATTTTTCTATAACTTCACTGATGCTTATCTTCTCGAATCTCATTTCCTGCGGCCTGGAATAATCCAATAGCCCACGAACAACTGTTTCAATCTTATTCGTTGCATCCTCCATCATTCGCAGGTATTTTTTGTTCTGCTCAATATTTTCCGGTTTGGCTAAAATCCTCCTGATACAATTCTGAAGGCCGGCAATCGGATTATTAATTTCGTGGGCTATGCCGGCGGCCAAGGTGCCGATGGAGGCCAATTTCTCGGATTGGCCGAATTTAGTATAAGTAGAATCAAGCTCAATATATGCTTTTTCGAGCCGCTTTATCATATTATAGAATTTTTCCTCTAAAAAATCAAGCTCATCCCTTACCCTGAATCTGTCGGCAAACCATTTGATAATTGCATTTCTTTTCTTTGGTTGCTTGGGCAGGCTCATTGTCAGGGTGTCGAGGTCTAGCGAATCAGAAATCTGACTAATCGTTTTGATAGGCTTCGTTATTATATGAGCGAAAATAAAGGCACCAAGAATTCCAACCAGCAGGAAAGCAAAAACCATGTACGAAAAACTGTTCAAAGTTGACCGCAATTCCGACATGATAATATCTTCGTATACGCCAACCCGAACACTCCCGATTTCTCCGCCCAAAAGTGGCAGGGCAACGTCACGAATCACCTGCCCGTAAACAGATTTCGCCCATAATATCCTTACACTCTCGCGGTTCTCCGCCGTGATTGAATTGGCTTCCAACACTTTTTCCGGAACCTTATCTTTAAAATTATGGACGAGAATGTTATTCCTCCTGTCCAATATGAAAGCATAGGCTACGGTTGAATCGCTTAATCGCAGCCTGTCCACCAAATTTTGCAAGGAGACATAATCTTCGTAAAGAAGGAAATCGGTTGCTATATTGGCAAGGTTTCTGGCAACCACGGTTACTCTCTTCTGGGATTCATCTTGCAACGAATGGGTAACATCACTGAGGATCAGAAATATATTAATCGACCCGAATATTGTTACCGTAATTAAAATTGCAATCGTAAATTTCCAAAAAAGAGGAAGATATGGGACCTTCATATTCTGCTGTTTAAGTAATTAACAAATTAACATAAAATAAGAGACAATCATTTGCTCTTTAGCTTTAAGCTCTTCCGAATTGAGGAATAGTCATCGTCATTGGCTGCAACAAATCTATCTATGAACAGTTTTGCTAATACTTCTTTTCCTTCGTCGTCGCTGTCCATATCAAACAGTATTTTTTTAATTCTGTTTTTTAATTCATCGTCAACATACGGCCCTGCAATCAGAGGCGGCATTCCGAAAGGCTCGGATATTTCAATAATTGATATATTCTTTATTCTGTCGGGATACACTTTTTGATAGTAATCATAAACCAGGCCATCAACACTTGCGGCGTCCACAATTTGACGTTCCACCGACTGGATAGAATAATCATGGGCAAAAGTGAAGATAGTCTTCGAGAAGAACTCGTCTTTGATTGCACCAATTTCACTCAGCCGTGTCTGGACGTAAAGGAATCCGGTATTCGACAAAGGGTCGGTATAAGCAAATGAGTTGCCAAGCAAATCATCAAGCGACGAGATGTTCAATGTTTTATTAGCGATTATATATGCGTGATAATTGGTCTTGCCATTTATTTGGGGAATCGCCATCAGGTCCATCGGGATATTGCCGGCGGCATGAACATAAGCTCCGGAGCAAATAAAAGCCAGGTCTATCGAACCGCTTTCTATCATGTGATTAATTTCATCATAAGTTTTTCGCTGCTTTAAGTGAATCGGCATGCCAAGTTTCTTTGATAAATATCTGATAAAACCTTTGTAATGTTCGAAATTTTCCTGCGGAGACAGCATTGACGATACTGCAATATTCAAATGCTTATTATAATGATTATCATTCGGGAAGTCGGATATATCTATGAAGCCATTATCTGCCCTTGCCGCCGGCTCCTCCCTTTGGTACACTTCTTCATTGCCACAGCCAATGAATAATGAACTAATCAAGATTAAGCATAACCATCTGGCTGATTCCATAATTTCTATTCTCCGGAACTTTTCATTTAATTACTCACGTTACGCATTTTTTTTCAATAGCCCTGACATTTATGTCGGGGACAGTTATTACCATGTAACAATGGGTTTTTAACCCAAAGAACTTACCTATGTGGCTAAAGCCAAGCGTTCTTGGTGTAAATTAACCCCGGCCTAAAGGCCGGAGCTTCTACGACATCTCAGAAACAATTGCAATGTTAACCCTTGTATCTAAGCCACCAGCTTTGTTACACCTTTGCTTTCGCCAGTTGTTACAACTGACGGAACGTTAAATATTCATTTCATTCCCAAATTCTGATTTGGGAATACAATTTTCCCACAAATCTCTGTTTTGCAATGAATTAGTCAAAATAATTAGGTTAAACTCAAAAAGTATCAACTAATCATAATTAAGGTAGTTATAAAAGATATCCAACAACAAAGTGCAAGGCATACAATTTATTATGCTCGAAAACCTTGCAGAAAGTATGACAACCCCCTGCTCGCCTGGCTCAC
>JAJRTW010000121.1 GCA_024278075.1 Bacteroidota bacterium
AGCAAAGCGAGCAGGGGGTTGTCCTACAATCTGCAAGGCATAAGGGCATAATAAATCCATTTCCTTGCACTTTCTAATTGAATAGTTTTCGTAATTACTATAACAATAAAAAGTTAGTACTTTTTGAGGGCAATCTAAGTAATACTCGACAATTATTATCAAAACCTCTGGTTCCGACAGAACAATTGTCCCTCCGGAACCACCCCATTAATAGATAATGTTTAAAGTCAGTAGTTTCCGGTTAAAAAGCAATCAAAAAGTGCTAATTACAGTAATAAGCTAAATTTTGCCCTATATTGTGCTGTTTTAGATACAATTTTGGATTTAGCGAAATACAATATTAAAGTGTGTCATTCCGGACTTGTTGAGCCCAGCGAAATCCCGCATTCGGGAATCCGGAATCCATCTTAAAGACAGCAAATAGCCCCGTAGTTACTGGATTCTGAAACAGGTTCAGAATGACAGGCCATAGTATTCAGGTATATATTAAGAACGTTTCTCATTGTTAACCGGACAGTACTAGTTTAAAGTCTCCCTTTGTCAAAGGGAGATTTAGAGGGGTTTCCTATTTCGCCGTGGCATCAGAACTTCCCGTCGTAAAGCCAAATACCATCTAAAGCCAAATACCATCTAAAGCCAAATACCATCTAAAGCAACATACGATAACAATCACTGAGTCTTTCTTCACAATTTCTTTCGCTGCATAGACACTCCCTATGGCACTTCAACCGTATTTAATATTTCATTAATAATGTCTTCGCTTGTCACATTTTCGGCTTCGGCCTCGTAAGTAAGCCCAATCCTGTGCCTGAGTACGTCCAGGCAAATTGCACGGATGTCTTCCGGCAGGACGTATCCCCGCCTTTTGATAAACGCATACGCTTTTGCCGCAAGAGCAAGATTAATAGACCCCCTCGGTGATGCCCCAAACGATATTAATTGCGTTAATTTATCGAGTTTGAACTCATCCGGAAATCTCGTTGCAAAAATAATATCAAGTATGTAATGCTCGATTTTCTCGTCCATATATACATCTTTGACCACATCGCGGGCGTTAATTATATCTTCGGGCTTTATTATACTACTTGCATGTGGAAAGACCTTCGATATATTTTCTCTCAGGATTGACCTTTCGTCCTCGCGATTCGGATAGGTTATTACGACCTTCAGCATAAAACGATCAACTTGAGCTTCGGGCAGCGGATAGGTCCCTTCCTGCTCGATTGGATTTTGAGTGGCAAGCACCAGGAACGGGTCGGGCAGCTTAAAGGTTTCGTCACCAATTGTCACCTGGCGTTCCTGCATGGCTTCGAGCAGGGCGCTTTGCACTTTTGCCGGTGCACGGTTGATCTCGTCGGCAAGCACGAAATTAGCAAAAATCGGCCCCTTCCTGACTGTGAATTCTTCTTTGCGCTGGTTATAAATCATAGTCCCGATAAGGTCGGCCGGGAGCAAATCGGGGGTGAACTGCACTCTCGCAAAATCAGCTTCGATAGCGCTTGCCAATGTACTTACTGCAAGTGTCTTTGCCAGCCCCGGCACACCCTCCAAAAGCACGTGGCCATTTGCCAAAAGGCCGATCAAGAGCCTTTCGACCATTTGGTTTTGGCCGACGATAACCTTGCCCATCTCCATCATCAGCATATCAACAAAGGCGCTTTCCTTTTGAATTCGCTCGTTAATTTCTTTGATGTCAGTCATTTTCTCTCCTAAGATTTTTTTTCCGTTTGTATTTTCCTTTCGAACACCGGATATATAACGATTTTTTGGATTAATTATTTCGGCTAAAATTGCTAAATACTGAAGCTAAGGGAAAAGGTAGAGACTTTTTTGGAAAGGCATCGTTTGTTGTGATTGCGGTTTAGCACAATATTTGACTATGCAATCGAATCGGCTATATTTTATATAGGGAATTTGAGGTGGTTTTCGTTTTTACTATGTAAATTCCCGGCCTTAATCTACTTAGGTCAACCATCACCGTTGTCCCATCAATAATACTTGTGCTAATTAAATTAGTAACGTTTTGCCCTAATACATTGAATAATCAAATATTTATAAGAGCCGGTTCAACTCCTGTGATTGTAATTTGGCTGGCAGCTGGATTTGGGTATATCAACAATTGATTGGCCAAAGAAACATTATCCACACTCAACGGGGCAACATATTCGTAGGGTCCAATATCTATTCCGTTCCCCTGGGGCCTGGAGATACCGTCAAAATCAGCAATGGGCGCCCCCGACAACGTGCCTATGTCAATACATCCTGAGGTTGATTTCAGGTGATAGTCGCTATTGGGTAAATCAACAAAATCCGGGTCGAGTACTGTGATGTTGACGCCCTGTGGAGCATCGAATCCATTATTCCAGAAATTAGTATATTCGAAATCAAAATTTAATGGATAGGTACTGTCCGGATATCGTTGAGCTTGAAAATAATTATTAACGTTTGTAACAATACAGTTCACCATTTTATTATTACGGTTTTCACGATCAGAATTAAATAGATAATTCCCCCCATCGAAAAGACAATTCACAAAGGAATTGCTATCGGCTATGGTTGCCTCGCTGTAATAGAAGAAGTCAATCACACTTTCCTGTGTGTTTTGGAAGATACAATTTTCGAAAACATTATTCCTGCCGGCATATTGCGCACCTTCATCCTCTGAACTGTCAAAAAAGATAACAGCCCTTTCGGCATCAATGGCCGTACAGTTCTTAAAAGTGTTATTGCTGGCTCCGTCTCTAATTGCATAACCGCACTCAATCGCAATGCAATTTTCAAAAATATTATTGCGAGCACCTCTATGACGCACATTGAAGCCATAGACACGTAAACCCTTGGCAACACAATTCAGTATGATGTTATTCTCACAATCACCCTTTAAACCTATGCCATGTCCGTAACTGCCTAAATCTCCAACACGCTCTACATAGCAGTTTTCAATGATATTATTACTTCCTCCAACATGAATATAATAGTCCATGGCACTTTTAATTCCGGTAGAATCGTCATCGGAATAAACTCTGCAATTCTTAACATAATGATTGTTGCCATAGATAGATAAACCCTCTGCACAGGCGTTATACACCACACAATTTTTTATTATATTATTACCTGCCAAAGAAACTAAAACAATCCCTTTTCCATCATAATCCTCATTTATATCTCCGAAATACATGGTAATAATATTATCTATTGTAAGATTATTTGCATTCCAGGCGAACAGGCCAATCTGGTAATTTCTTATCTGAAAATTGTTCAGATTTATATATTCCCGGCTGTGTAGAAAAATGCCGGTTCCGGTGGTTCTGTCACCTCCGTCAAGCATTGGCATTATATCTGCATTGAGGCTGTCGCCGTATTCCCATTCAAGGTCAGGATTATCTCCGGAGATAAATTGATACCCTTCAAAAACTATTGGACTTTCGCTTGTGCCATCGGTTTCGAATACTACGTTCTCATTGCCATAATCCCCGGCTTTGACAAACACAGTATCGCCCGGTGATACCGGACTTGATGATGAAACGGCATAAGTGATTGTCCGCCATGAATTTAAAGGAGTCAGGCCGGAATTGCCGTCATCTCCTGTCAAAGAAACATAATATACACTTTGTGCCATTCCAATCGTCGAAAAAGCAACTGTCAATACGCTGATAATTAATGTTTTCATAATATACAATATAAATGATTCTATTATCTAATAACACGAAATTAGTTGATTAATATTGGGGATGCTTCCAACGTTTGGTTCATTAAAAGTGATCTTATATTAAGAAGCCTCAGCCACTAAATTTTTCGAAAAATTCCTTTAATGCCTGCCCGGTGAAAGATTTGACGTTATTCGAGACCGTTAGCGGGGTGCCGCGGGCAACAAGCTTCCCGCCCTTTTCGCCGGCACCGGGGCCGAGGTCAATCACCCAGTCGGCAGAGGCGATAACATGAAGATTATGTTCAATGATAATAACAGTATGTCCTTTGTTCACCAGCCTGTTAAAGCATTGCAGCAATTTGCTTACATCGTCGATATGAAGGCCGGTGGTTGGTTCGTCGAAGATGAATATTGCATTCGTTTTATAGGATGATTCGAGATGATTGGCAAGTTTAATTCTTTGTGCCTCGCCGCCGGAAAGCATAGTGCTTGGCTGCCCAAGCCTCAAATATCCAAGCCCTACATCCTGCAATATTTGCAATTTTTTCGCCACTTTCCGGTATCCGACAAAAAAGTCCATAGCTTCGTCAACCGTCATTGCCAGCACATCCACAATTGATTTTCCATTGAAGAAAAGATTGCGTATTTCCCTCCTGAACCGTGTGCCTTTGCAGCTCTCGCACTCGAGGTGAACATCAGGCAAAAACTGCATATCGACGGTGACGGTTCCCTCGCCTTCGCATACCTCGCACCTGCCGCCGGGCACGTTAAAAGAGAAATGCCCGGGCCTCCATCCCATCTGCCTGGCTGCCTGGGTTTGAGTAAATAATGTTCTTATGATGTCAAATGTTTTTGTATAAGTGGCCGGCGTAGAACGCGATGACCTGCCGATAGGCGATTGGTCAACCAGCTCCACATGATCGATATTCTCTATTCCATCAATCCGCTCGAAGGTGCCCGAACTGCCATGGAAGCCGCCGAATGATTTCTTTATGCCTGAATAAAGAATGCTATGGACAAGGGTGCTTTTGCCCGAGCCGGAAACGCCGGTGACGACTGTCATACACCCCAGCGGGAATCTCACTTTATCTATTTTCAAATTATTTTCGGCAGGCTTTACAACGGTTATGGCCTTGCCATTCCCCGCCTTGTATTCTTCGGGTAAGCTAAGTTTGACTTTGCCTGATATATATTTGCCCGTAAGCGATTCCTTCGACTTTATTAATTCCGAATATTTTCCAGAGAAAACTATTTCACCTCCATATTCTCCAGCTTTGGGGCCAATGTCAATGATGTAATCGGCCTTCTCGATAATATCAAGATCGTGTTCGACGACTATGATAGTATTGCCAAGATTTCGCAATTTGAATAATATATTAATCAGACGTAAAGTATCTTTTGGATGCATTCCGATGCTCGGTTCGTCGAGTACATATAATGTACCAACAAGCGATGAGCCTAATGCAGTGGATAAATTAATTCTCTGAGCCTCGCCACCGCTTAAAGTATGGGTCAGCCGCTCCAAAGTAAGGTATTCCAGGCCAATTTCAACCAATAGCTCCAGCCGCCATTTCAGCTCGCTCAGCACCTGGCCGGCAACCGCTAAATGATAATCGCTTAGCTCCAGCTTAATAATATAATCCAGCACCTTATCTAAGGGCAGTTTGATCAAGTCGGGCAGGTTTTTCGGCCCCACGAATGTTTGCCGTGCCGAAGTGCGGAGCCTTGATCCGTTGCAAGCCCTGCATTTCGTATAACCGCGGTAACGGCTCATCAATACACGGTTCTGTATCTTATAGAATTTCTCTTCCAGCATGGAGAAGAAGCCATTTACTCCCAGATAGCCCGGCACTCCGTCCATAATAATATTAATTTGCTCTTCGCTAAGGTTATGAATCGGCGTGTCGAGCGGAATTTTATAAACTGGCGCCACCTTCAACAATTCACGTTGATATTTAGAATGCTTGTGTGTCCTAAAGGGATGAATGGCACCCTGATTAATTGACTTGGAGCGGTCCGGAAATACAAGATTGTCATCTATCCCGATTGTCCGGCCGAATCCCTGGCAATTCGGGCATGCACCGTAGGGATTATTGAAGGAAAATAATCTTGGCTCGGGTTCAATATATATTATATCACATGAAGTGCATTCATAATCCGAACTAAAATCACGCTCGATACCTTTGCTTATGTTACGGACAATAATTTTCCCGCCACCAGAAACAAATGCGGTCTCAATTGAATCATTTAATCTGGTTCTAAAGTCCTCATCCCCACTATTAACAACCAATCGGTCGATTAACAAAAACAATTCTTTGTTATCAAGGCTCTCGGGCAAGCTGTCATGTTCCAGGTTGATAATATCATTCGAATCTTTCTGCAAAACCCTGAAATAGCCTTGTTCTCTGTAGGTTTTCAGCGTTCTCTCAAAGCCGTCTCTGTGTGAATCTATCCCAAATAATATAAATATTTTATCACCTTCGTCCCATTTACCGATTTCGCCGGCCACCGAATCGGGCGTATCCTTTCTTATCTCCTTGCCGCACTGCTTGCAAATAGTAATGCCAATCCTGCCATAAAGCAATCTCAGGTAATCATAGACTTCGGTGGTAGTGCCAACGGTAGAGCGTGGGTTCTTCGATGATTTCCGCTGCTCGATAGCTATGGCGGGCGGCAATCCATCGATGGAATCCACATCCGGTTTGTGCATCCGCTCCAAAAACTGGCGGGCATACGAGGATAGGGACTCGACGAAACGCCTTTGCCCCTCGGCATAAACCGTATCGAAGGCCAGCGACGACTTGCCCGAGCCGCTCACTCCGGTTATGACTGTCAGGGCATTGCGTGGAATGTCCACCGACACGTCTTTAAGGTTATGCAGCCGGGCCTTCTTGACAGAAATTATTTTATGAGTATTATATTTATGTTTTGCCATAGAGAATTTCAATGGTTTCGAAGAATTCAGAAAAACGAATATGCAATATAATATATAGCCGGAAATTATGAACGCATTGAATTGTTAAACTTGTCCAAAGTTCCAAACTTTGGACAAGTCGGCCCAAACATGAATGGTTGTATTGGTATTATTCTGTTCTAAATTTTTGGGGCCGCCAATAATTGCCACACTAACTGCATGGGCATCAAATATTCAAAGAAATATGCAGTTATCTCAAGAGTATCCGGTTAGAATATGGCTAATTTGTGATAGTCTGAGAAATAAGCTCCTTTTTGGACTATATTGTGCTATTATGAATGCTATTCGAAAATTAGCGAAGTATAATATTACAACAGATCGGACATTTTTGTCATTATAAAAAATGTCCGAAGTGTTGATAGAGCTAACCGTTAATAAAAATATTTTAAAGATTTTGATTGCCACCTACCCGAACTTTTTCAACTGACTCATAGTAAACAGCGGTTGGAGAGTTATACCGTTATCGGCCAAAGCTCTTGCTCCACCAGCCTCGCGGTCGATAACGCAAATTGCATTTTCGATTATTGCCCCGCGCTCGCGGAGTTCTTTTGCACTAATCACAATCTGTCCGCCGCTTGTGACCACGTCTTCGACTATCAGCAGCCTTTTGCCTTCGATATCAGCACCTTCGGCCAATTTGCATGTACCATACTTCTTTGCCTGCTTGCGAACGAACACACTGGGCTTGCCTGTCCTGAGCGACAGTATGGTTGCAATAGGAATTCCGCCCATCTCCAATCCGGCCAAAAGGTCATAATCCGGAGGCAGGATTTTGAGGAAATGTTCAGCAACTTCGGATAGCAATTCCGGACGGCTTTCGAACAGGTATTTATCAAAATATTCTGTGCTTGTGGCACCCGAGCGAAGGAGGAATTCGCCTGTAATGTGCGATACTTTATGTATTTGGTGGCCCAATACGGATTTTAGCATAATTTATTTCCGGTCAGTTTATTGTATTATAATGTGGATTCAAAATACAAAAATAGGGAATGTTTGGGGATTAGCCAGAATATTTCGGCCTGAATCACAATTCTAACGTTATAGCAAGCTAATATTGAATCGAATGTGTTAATTTGAACTATTGCTTGCCGCATATTATGAACTAAGCTGTTATCGGATATGGTTGACGATGAAATAACCGGAATTAATCGTAAATGAAAAAACTCAAAAGATTCCTCCCGTATTTATTACTTTATAAAAGCAAAATATTGATCGGATTCCTCTTTGTTGCCCTGGCCAATATTTGTGCGGCCATTGTTCCCAAGATAGTCGGTACGACAATCGATTTGATAACATCCGGCGATTATGGCGAAGACGAAATCTGGAACAGGATAGCTCTAATCCTTGTGCTGACAGCGGCAAGCGGAGTGTTCATGTTCCTAACCCGGAGAACGATAATAGTTGCTTCGCGGTTGATTGAATATGACCTTAGAAAAGATTTGTTCGACTCAATCGAATCGCAGCCGATGAGCTTTTTCCATGAGAACTCAACCGGCTCGATGATGGCTTTGGCGACAAATGACATACCCGCCTCGCGTGATTTCCTCGGCCCGGCGATTATGTATTCGGCAAATACTATTACTGCCTTTACTATGATAATGTTCTTCATGTTGAGCATCGACCCATTGCTAACGCTATATTCATTATTGCCGCTGCCACTGATTGCCATTGGTACTTTCATCATCGGGAAAAAAGTTCATGTGGCGTACAGGGATGTTCAGGACCAGTTCTCCGGCCTTACTACGCTGGCCCAGGAAACTTTTTCCGGAATTAGAATTATTAAATCTTATGTCCGCCAGAGCTACGAACTGACGCAATTTGCTGCAAAGAGCGAAGAATATACAAATAAGAACCTAAGGCTGGCAAAGATCCAGGCAGTGGCAATGCCTGTATTTATGATTCTTTTCAGTTTGTCGCAGTTGATTGTTCTCGGGTATGGCGGCTATAGGGTGCTTGAGGGCACTGCAACATTGGGCGAACTGACACAATTTTTTATTTACCTGAATTTATTGATCTGGCCTGTGGCCGCTATCGGATGGATTGTAAATTTAGTTCAGCGAGCATCCGCATCTGCCGGGCGGCTGGGAGATATGATCGATAAGATGGAAGCTGTCCCGGATGAATTTAATGTAGATAATGATACGATTTATCGTGGTGCCAATAGCGATGACAGCATTAATGGAAGCGTCGATTTTGTGAATGTAAGCTGCGGATACAAAACCGGTTATTTTGGGTTAAAGGAATTGAACTTCAGCATCCCTGCCGGTTCTTCGCTTGGAATTGTGGGTAGCGTCGGGTCGGGCAAAACATCATTAATCAATGCTCTGCTGAATTTCTACCCGATAGAATCCGGCAGCATTCTGCTTGGCGGCAAATCCGTAATTGATATGCCCAAAGGAGTTTTGAGAAGGGCAATATCACTTGTTCCGCAGGAGCCGTTTCTCTTTTCGACTTCAATTTCGGAAAACATCAAATTCGGCAAGCCGAATGCGGATATGGACGAGATTATCGAGGTGGCCGGCCTGGCTCAGTTGCATAATGAAATTGAACAATTCCCAAAAAAATACGAAGCCGAGCTTGGCGAACGCGGCATTACGCTTTCGGGCGGCCAAAAGCAGCGGGTTGCACTCGCAAGAGCTTTAATCCGCAATCCGCAGGTAATTGTGCTTGATGATGCCCTGTCGGCTGTGGATACCAACACCGAGGCAATTATCCTGAAAAATATAAAAGGCTATCTCAGGAATCGTACATCTATTATTATATCTCACCGCCTGTCGACGGTTCAGAATTGTGATAAAATAATCGTGCTTGACGGTGGCAGGATAATCGAATCCGGGACTCACGAAGAATTGCTGTTGCTCTGCGGTAAATATGCGGAAATATTCAAATTGCAATTAATCGAAAAAGAAATAGAAGAATTGCGGTAGGCCGAGTATTCTGAGTCTATTGATGAGAGACTTCTGAAAAATAGGGGGATGCACAAAAAAAATTAAAGGGCAATTTATGAATTGCCCCTACAGCTATGATTGCCCATCGTATGTTGCATTCTGGACTCCGCTATGAATAACTTTGTTATGCTCTGAATTACTCTTTTCATACGTATTATTGCGTTGCAATGACAGCAAGAATCAAAATTTTCAGAAGTCTCTATGAATAACTATAGCAGTTCAAAGTTCTAATATCAATTCCTAATTGAATTGAAACAAAAAATTTACATAGCTCTTTATTAACTATACCTTTAAGGGTATAGTTTATTACGATTTCAAGTAAAAAATGATATAACTTCTTCCTTATCAAATTGGCCTGCAAATAATTGTGCCGCAATAAGTGGACATATCATCTTCTGGCTTCCCACACAAATTCATACTTCCCAAGCAAATAAAAAAGCGTAAAGGCAAACCCTCTACGCTTTTGTGTATATTCTATGGTGCCGGAGCTTTCCGTTCGGGCACCTAATGAATGAATGAAAGAGCATCAATGGATGCTTATATCATCCGATATTACATCATGCCGCCCATGCCGCCCATCGGATCCATACCGCCGCCCATCGGAGGCATAGGTGAATCTTTTTCCGGCAGTTCGGTAATAGTTGCTTCGGTTGTAATCAACAGGCCGGATACGGAAGCGGCATTTTCCAGGGCAACGCGAGCAACCTTAGTCGGGTCGATAACACCAGCTTCGATCAAGTCTTTATAATCACCGGTGGCTGCATCATAGCCGAATGCTCCCTCGCAGTCTTTAATTTTGTTTATGATAACCGAGGCTTCTTCGCCGGCATTGCTGACTATTTGGCGAGCCGGCTCTTCAACTGCCCTGCGGACAATATCGATACCTGTGTTTTGATCATCATTTATGCCCTTCAAAGAGTTGATGGAGGAAACTGCTCTTAAGTAAGCAACACCACCGCCAGGGATAACACCTTCCTCGACGGCAGCGCGTGTGGCATGAAGTGCGTCCTCCACACGGGCTTTTTTCTCTTTCATTTCAATCTCAGTTGAAGCACCAATACGAAGCACCGCAACGCCACCGCCCAATTTGGCAAGGCGCTCCTGAAGTTTTTCGCCGTCGTAATCGCTTGTAGTGTTTTCGATCTGAACCCTGATTTCATTTACTCGTTTCTTAATATCCTCGCCATCTCCGGCGCCTTCTATAATAGTCGTGTTATCTTTGTCGATGTTCACTCTTTTGGCTGTTCCGAGAGACGCCAAAGCAGTATTCTCAAGTTTGAAGCCTTTATCTTCCGAGATAACTGTTCCGCCAGTTAGTATGGCAATATCTTCGAGCATAGCTTTGCGGCGGTCGCCAAAGCCCGGGGCTTTTACAGCGGTAATGCGAAGGGTGCCGCGCAATTTATTCACTACTAACGTTGCCAGCGCTTCGCCTTCAATATCTTCGGCGATAATCAGAAGTGATCGCCCGGCCTGCGAAACCTTCTCGAGAATAGGAAGAACATCTTTAATTGCCGTTATCTTCTTATCGTGGATCAGAATGTATGGGTCTTCCATCACAGCTTCCATCGAATCGGCATCAGTAACGAAGTATGGCGAGAGATAGCCCCGGTCGAACTGCATACCTTCGACAGTATCCAGCGAAGTGTCGGTTCCTTTGGCTTCCTCGACTGTAATAACACCGTCTTTGCCAACCTTTTCCATAGCTTCGGCAATTAATTCGCCGATAGTATTATCATTATTGGCTGATATAGTACCAACCTGCGCAATCTCTTGCTTGTCTTCAACGTCGCGGCTCAGCTCTTTTAGAGAATCCGTAATGCCTTTAACTGCAAGGTCAATACCTCGTTTAAGGTCCATCGGGTTAGCACCGGCAGTAACATTTTTCAAGCCCTCGCGATAAATAGCCTGGGCAAGAACGGTAGCGGTAGTAGTACCGTCGCCGGCAACATCGCTGGTTTTGGAAGCAACTTCGCGAACCATGTTGGCCCCGAGGTTCTCTACCGGATCGGACAATTCAATTTCTTTTGCCACCGTTACGCCGTCTTTAGTTATTGTCGGGGCGCCGAATTTTTTGTCAATAATAACATTGCGGCCTTTCGGGCCTAAAGTAACCTTCACAGCATCAGCCAATTGGTCAACGCCTCTTTTAAGCTGAGTGCGAGCATCCACATCAAAATTAATTAGTTTACCACCCATTATTAATCCTCCGATTGTTGGTGTTTATTTAACATTTGTTTATTTCTCTTATAATTCTTTATGATAGTAATAATATTTCAACAAAACGATAAAGCAAATTATCCTGCGATTATTGCAAATATATCGCTTTCGCGCATAATAAGCATATCCTCGTCGTCGACTGTTACTTCGGTGCCGGAATATTTGCCATAAAGCACCTTATCGCCGGTATTCACTTGCATTGGAATTGTCTTACCATCGTCAGAAACCTTACCTTCGCCAATGGCAACTACTTCGCCCCGCTGTGGCTTTTCTTTTGCCGTATCCGGTATGATAATACCGCCTTTGGATGTTTCTTCGGGCTGTGCGGGCCTTATCAGAATTCTGTCGTGCAATGGTTTTAATGTCATCTTTCACTCCTGCTTATAATGAATAAAAAAATTATGTTTTATTATTTATTAGCACTCATTCAGGACGAGTGCTAATGGAATGTAAATGACGCCATTTACTGATTTATATTGTTACGCAAAGAAGAAATTTTTTTATTTCGACCAAAATGGGTATTTATGCTTAATAATAGTTAAATGAAAAATAGTTAAGTTTAGAATAATTAAATAGGGTTCCCTCAAAAAGTAGTCAGGAAAAAGATATTCATGCTTCTGCTTTAAGGAGAATAACAACCCCCTTAATCCCCCTTTTTTAAGGGGGAATTAAATTGGCTATTCCCCCTTAGAGCAAAGCGAGCAGGGGGTTGTCCTACAATCTGCAAGGCATAAGGGCATAATAAATCCATTTCCTTGCACTTTCTAATTGAATAGTTTTCGTAATTACTATAACAATAAACAGTTAGTACTTTTTGAGGGCAATCTAAAT
>JAJRTW010000122.1 GCA_024278075.1 Bacteroidota bacterium
ATCGGTTTTTATTTTTTCGAATAAACATACGATAATATACGATGCAGCACCCATTTTTGCAAATTCGATTCCGTAACTCCTTTAAAATATACATGATTTGGATAGACTAACTTTTTCTGCGGAAAACAGGAAAAATGATTTTTTTTTTGGCGGGTGCCCGCCGAATTGCCTCACTATAAATGAGATCGATTGTTGGTGTGGAGGCGGGGATTAAAACTTAAAGGCATAAAGATAAACAGCCACGTGCTTTAGCTGGCGGGAACAGGAAAGAGGCCATTATAGCCGGCTATAGCCATAACAGTAATCAAACCTATATTATGACTTGATTGAGAGGAAGAGATAAATAGCCAATTGCTTCGGCCCGTGAAAAAAAGGGGGTGGTGGGCTTTAGCCTTATATGACAATAATAGGGGGGGGGCTGGCCAGCGAGAAATTTGAAAACAGAAAAAGAGCATCTACAAGCTGTCAAATATACTTTTGCTAAGATTTGATAGCACTTGTTTGCGGTACCAGGCCGATCCCCTGACGTCGGAAATCGGGTCTGCATATTCCAATACTTTACCGGCAAATTCTTCCGCCACCTCGGTTTCGATAAAATTCAGATTCTTTCCTTTCAAATAATCACAAGCCGATTGAGTATATTGGATGGTTGGAGCCGACGAACCAATTGCCACATTTGCTTCCATCACATTATAATCATCATCGGATTTAATATGATAGGCCATCGAAACAACCGAGCATTCCATCGACTTCCGCGTGCCAATCTTGATGAATTTGGAGAATAATTTATATCTACGGCCATCCATTTTAATCTTAATCCGCCGCAACACCTCGTTATCGGCCATCGCTGTTTTTCGAACACCAGTAATAAAATCTGATAGCGGGACAGTTCGGAGGGTTGCCTTCGACGACAATAATTCACATTCGGCTTTCAACGCCATCAGGGCAGTTGTTATATCTCCGGCCGGCGATGCTGTGCAAATATTGCCTCCGGCGGTTGCCACCTGTCGAATTTGACGCGAGGCAAGAGTATCGGCTGCTTGATTAAGAACGGGGAACTTTTCGCGAATCAAATTATTTTCAGCAATGTCCCCGGCAGTTGCAAGGGCACCGATATAGAGTTCACCTTCGGATTCCTCGATAGATTTGTAAGCCGGCTCATTGAGCCGCCCAAGATTGATAACGGTCAGATCATTCTCAGTATTTTGCTTAAGTTCCACCAAAAGGTCAGTGCAGCCGGCACCGAACCTGAAGTTCTTATCCTGAAAACCATCGATAAGCCTCAGCAATTCATTTTCCGATACGGGGATCACAACGTTGAAGTTCATAGTAATTCTTTATTATTGAAAAAATTATTTTCCCCCTTAGAAGGGGGATTAAGGGGGATGACTAATTTATTCTCCCTTTTTCGTTGCGGGATTGACTAATTATTTTCCCCCTTAGAAGGGGGATTAAGGGGGATGACTAATTTATTCTCCCTTTTTCGTTGCGGGATTGACTAATTATTTTCCCCCTTAGAAGGGGGATTAAGGGGGATGACCCCCTCATATTAACGATTTTCAACCCAACCCAAAAAAACTTTCTCTACACCTTCAAGATTGTTCATAACCTGTTCATCGGTAAACCTTAAAACGTGATACCCTGCGAGATTCAACTTCTTATCCTTAAGCTGATCATCTACTAATTTCTCGTTATGTGTTACACCATCAATCTCAATAATCAATTTTAATTCCTTACAAAAGAAATCGGCAATGTAGTTTAGGATCGGCCTCTGTCTTAAGAATGAATAACCCGTTTGCTTGGATTTAAGCAATTGGCTCCAAATTTTTATTTCAGCTTTTGTAGCACGTTTGCGGTTTTCTCGAGCAAATTCTTTTAAATTTTTGTTATAATGATGGTTCATGTTCGTCTTATGAGATTGTATTAATTGAACATGCTAACTTGATTATTCCCCCTTAATCGTAGGCGTAAGTGTCATCCCCCTTAATCCCCCTTCAAAGGGGAATATGATTGCTTTAATCCCCCTTCAAAGGGTGAATATAATTGCTTTTATTCCCCTTCAATTGAGGAACTTATTTTATTCAATCCCCTCAATACCATCTCGGGCGTAACGGGCAGAGAATCAATTTCGATACCGATAGCATCGGCAATTGCATTTGCAATGGCCGGCGCAGTCGGGATTAGCGGAGCCTCGCCAACGCCTTTAGCTCCATAAGGCCCTTCTTTGTCATTCGTCTCGATGGGATAAAAGTGAATATTCGGAATATCACTGGCAGTCGGCAGCTTATAGTCATGGAAATTCGGATTGAGTATCCTGCCATTTTCAACGATCATCTCTTCGGTTAGTGCATAGCCCAGTCCCATCACCACACCGCCCTCAATCTGCCCGGCCAAACCTAACGGGTTCAGCACCTTGCCAACGTCCTGGGCCACATAAATATCGAGGACTTCCACATTGCCCGTCACCGTGTCAACTTCCACCTCGACCGCCTGCGAGGCAAACGCATAAGATGCAGATACGTCACCGATATAATTCGCATCCTGAAATTTACTGTTCGGCTCGTAGAAATATGTTTCGATACATAGCTCGTTCGGCTCCCTGAAGTGAACAGTGCGTATCACTTTGTCAATCCTGATTGATTCGCCACTGCTTTGCGATTTGATAAGGCCATCTTCATAGATCAAATCGTCTACATCGGTTTTCAGCATTTCGGCCGCTTTGGGCGATAATTTACTCTTGACTTTATCGATTGCCCCAAGCAGCGAATTGCCCGCAACGAAAGTCGTGCGCGAAGCATGAACGCCAACGTCCCAGGGTTTTATGTCCGTATCGGTATTAATCACTTTAATCCTGCCAAGCTCGATTCCCAATTCTTCGGCTGCCATCATCGCGAGTACGGTTTCTGACCCCTGCCCAATTTCGCTCGATCCGGTGATAATGGTAACATAGCCGTAGGCATCGATTTTCAATGTAGTGCCGCATCCGTCTGTGGGATAAATCTTGGCCCCGCCGCCCACATGGAGCATGGAAGCATAACCCCTGCCCCTTTTATACCTATGTGTATTATCGCTTTTAATTGATTTGACCGTACTATTTTCAATCACATTCTTCAATGCTTCCTTATGGCCGCAGGAATGGTAATGCAGCCCCTGGCCGGTGGTTTCGCCCTGGAAATTAGCATTAAGCAATCTGATTGCGGCTTTGTCCATTCCGATTTCTTCGGCCAAAAGGTCGATATTTCGCTCGATGGAGAACGTAGCCTGCGGGTTGCCGTAGCCGCGGAACGAGCCTGCATAAATATTATTAGTATATACAGCCGTAGAATCGAATTTGCAGGCCGGGCAGGCGTAAAGCGAGGAAAATGCCTGCATCATAACAAATGGTGTTGTAGCGCCCCACGAGGTATAAGCGCCATTATCCTTGATAATATTTGCCTCGCGGAATGTGAACCGGCCATCCTTGTCAACGCCGGAAGTCAAATCTATCACCATCGGCTGGCTGGTGGGCGATGCCACAAATTCCTCTTCCCTGCTGAAAATTATCTGAACAGGCCGTCCGGTTTTCATCGACAGCAAAGCGGAAATCGGCTCGAATGGATACATATCTAATTTGCTGCCAAACCCGCCGCCTATCACAACCTGTACTACTCTTATATCCGACGGATTCATTTTCAGGGCATGCGCCATGTCCCTTTGATAGAGGAATGGCACCTGAGTGGAGCTGTAGAGCGTCAGGCGTTTGTCGATGGCCGAGTAATCCGCTGTGATATTACTTGTGGCCATACAGCAATGAGTCACACGCGGCAGAGTATATCGCTTGGTAACGATACACTCGCTTTTTGCCTTTGCTCCTCGAGATTGCCATGCTCGTAGTGGAAATGGTGGGCAACGTTTTTATTTTCGTATTTGCCATCGGTAAATTTATTGATTTGCGGCGATTCATTTTTCAATGCCTCGAACGGGTCGGCGATAATCTCCCTCGGTTCGTATTTTACTTTAATTAATTTCAGGGCTTGATCTGCGATTTCCTTTGTTTCGGCAGCTACCGCCGCAATTTCGTCGCGAATGCAGTTCACTTCGCCGCTTTTCAGGATTGGATGGTCGCGGCGATAGCTGATATTGTTGACGTCAACATCTTCGGCGGTGATTACACATTCGACGCCTTCTAACTTCTTAGCCTCGGATGTATCTATTGATAATATTTTTGCCGACGGATATTCCGCACGCAGGATAGCGCCGTAAAGCATATTCGGCAGCATTAAATCCTGGCCGTAAACCACATTGCCGCTCACCCTCAGATTGGCATCAATCTTGGGTGTTGGCTTGCCGATTATATTTAATTTTTTTTCCATAATTTGTTTGATATATTTCAATAAATATTATTATAATTCCTAATGTAGTGGTATTTCCGGTTCTCATCCGCAAAATATGACTACAAATCAGTACTGTCCGGTTAAAAAGCAGTGAATAATTGGTAATCACAGTTATAGTCTGTATTTTGCCTTAGATAACGCTGGTTTAGATACAATTTCGTATCATAGCAATTATAATAATATTACTTGTCATTCCGGA
>JAJRTW010000123.1 GCA_024278075.1 Bacteroidota bacterium
AATGAGAGCAGTTCTTAATATAAACCTGAATACTATGACTTGTCATTGCGGAACTTGTTTCAGAATCCAGTGTTCATGGGCTGTTTGGCTATATTAAGATGGATGCCGGATCGGGGTCCGGCATGACAGCTTTAGTATTATATTTTCGCTATATCTATAATCGCATCCAAACCAGCACGATATAGGTCAAAATGGAGATTGCTACAGCGAATATCACTTATTATCCGTATTTTAACCGGACACTACTGATAAAAAGTAAAAAAGCCCCGAATAGGCTTAGGTTGTCAAATCTATAAACATGTAAACAAAATTTCCCACGAATGATTTCCTGCCAAAAGTATTGGGGTATGAATAGTAAAAAAAACAATCGAATCAAACTACGGACAGGTCAACCGGCAGGGTAGGGCTAAAAGGGTATATCAGTATCGCTTTCCGATGCGAAACCGCTGATAATTTCGTTGCCTTCTTCTAACGCTTCAGGGTCAGAAAAATTCTCTGATGATTGATTGGCCGAATCGCCATAATGTTCGCCATCTGTTTTGCGCGAATCCAGCAGCAGCATATTATCAGCAAGAACTTCGACCACATGGCGCCGGTTCCGATTCTTATCCTCGAACGTTCGGGTTTGAATCCTGCCCTCAATATAAATTCGCGATCCTTTTGCGACCAATTTATGAATAACTTCGGCAAGCCCACGCCAAGCTACAATAGTGTGCCAGTCGGTATGTTCCTGAACAATGCCTTCCCTGTTCTTCCAGGTTTCCGAGGTGGCCAATCTAAAAGAAGTAACCGGAATTCCGCTTGGAGTGAATTTAAGTTCAGGATTCTTGCCAACATTACCAATCAGCATCACTTTGTTTAAAGTTCTTGACATCCCCTTTCTCCAAAACAATTACTAAACCTGCAAAACAGACTCTATGTATGATTTTCCGATTGTTGTGATGGGTAAGTTATAGAAATATTATGTAAAACCAAAAAATATTTATTTCTCTTCATAAATCTAAATGAAAAAGAAATAAATATCTTGATATAATTAATAAGGTATAAATTCGAATTTATTTTACGTCAGCCAATTTCATCAAAAATCTTGCGTGCAACCTCATCGATTACATCAGGATTATCATAAAAACCGGAAGAGATTTTCTGTTTGATAGGCTGCAATTTTTTGGCTTCGGGGGATAGTTCAAGCTTGTCGGATTTCAGCCCGACTTTGTCGTTGCCAGAAGCTGCGGCTTTACCATATTTACCTTCAAGATCCTGTTTGGATTGAGGTTTGAATACATTTTGTCCACTATTTACGGATTTGATATCCATCTACTTCTCTTTGGAATAAATAAGCAATGATTTACTTTTATTCAAATTTTGCAAATCGGATTTGAGTTCATCTACTCTTGATTTCATTTTATCAATTAACCGATTATCCTCTTTAATTAATAAATCGGCAGTTTCCCGCCATTCTTTAGAAAATTTTTCCAAATATCTTTTGGCCGATGCCGAATTCATTAATTTATGTAATTTATCTAAATTTTCCTTTCTGGAAAAGTATAGTTTTTCAAGCAGGCCGATTTCCCGGCCGCTTAGCTTTCCTTGCTTATTTAATATATTTTCGATGGATTCATTCAGCTCAGTAATCTTGCCGGAAAGAAAATCGGGATATTTAGAATCAAACTTTGGCATTTGTCAGGTTGCCGGTATTTAAGGTACTTGAAACAAACCGAGCAATTCTAAGAGTAACTTCAGGGGGGAACTGCTGAATTACTTCCCGCGTATCGAAATCAATTATTTTCAGGATCATTTTTTTTGTGGCTTCGTCTCTGGAGAATTCGATCAAAAGGTCTTGCGAATCAATAATTGTTTTTAATTTATCCGACAACTCATTATAATTAACTTTAGGTGCTTCGGTTTTTGGTTTTGGTTCTTCTGTATTCTTTATATCTATTTTATCAATACTGGCCTTTGCAATACTGGCCTTTGCATTATTGACCTTATCATTGGTTTTAGCCGCAGAAGATTTATTGGTATTGGCAACAGAATTGGCAATACTACTTCCGCCGGGAATGCTTTGCAGAATACTCGGTAATGGATTATTTATTTGCGACTGTCCTTGAATTGCATCAATCATAGATGCCTCCAATAACTTAGGCGTTTGTAGTATAAATTAATTGTTGGTTTAATTATTATTATATACAGTTTAATTACTCTTATTATGGCTCAAATACTCTTATTATGGCTCAAATACTCTTATTATGGCTCAATTACTATTATTAATAATCCGACCCGCTGGTTGTGGAAGAGCCGGGAAGAGATGTGAACAAACTATACTGGCCCTGGGCCTCGAAAAAAAGTCTCAACATGCTTACATACTCTTTCCGCAGGGCTTCGGCCCGCCGGTCAATTTGAGATTCAACTTTTTCTTTTCGTTTGACGGTATTGTTAATCTGGTCGCTTAATGATAAGTTTCTTGATTTGATCAATCCGTCGTCGCCCTTCAGCGGTGCTATAGCATTGCTGATTTTGGTAACGAAACTGTCCGACGAAGTAAATAAGTTAGAAACTTTTGCAGGGTTATCCTCAAGCAGTTCCTTCAATGTATCGGTATCGTCAATTGATAACGTTCCGGTGCTGCTGATTTTAATCCCTACGCCGGTCAGATACTGAGGATCGCCGCTGTCTGCGCTTGTAATTGATTGCGAAACCAATCCGCGTAAATTATAATACAGCGAGTTTATGGCCGGGTCGCTTCTTAATTGAGTTTTATCTGATTTAAGAAAAGTAATCAGCTCATTAAAAGAATCGAGCAGCGGTTGAATCAATTCCTCTACGTCGTTTTCGCCCACTTTTATAATAATCGTAACTGCCTGCTCATTGTCGTCCTGGGGTTTTGCAAGTGTAAGTTCAACGCCTGCCAAAACGTCAGAAATAATGTTGCTTCCACGAGTTACTTTAATGCCATTTACTTCGAAATAGGAATCAATCTCACTATATTTAGCTACTTTATATCCGGCTTCAGTGTCATCCATTGCAGTTCTTTCGCTGTCGTCCGGTTTTATTGTTGCTTTGTTGAAGCCCAATTCAGCGAGAACATCCGAATCGGTGAATGAAATTCTGTTCTCACTTCCTGTTTCATTGGCAGTGAACGTAAGCCGCCCGGTGGCAGTAGTATCTTTAACCAGGGCAGCGGTTAATTCCAAATCGCTTTCGGCATTAACAGCTGCAACTATCTTGTTCAGCATATCTTCGTTTGTGTCTCCGTCTTCTATATCTATGCTGATGCTTGTAGCTGTGCCGCCTACGGTTAATTCGAATGAATGCGAGCCGGCAGACAAATTGGAAGTATCAGCCAATGTGAGTTGCTTTGAAACAAGCAAGTCATTCGATGCCAGGCGGTTAACCTTAATAGTGTTAATACCAACAGTTGCTCCGCTCGAAGCCGTTGCCGTTAAAACGGTGTCATCGGAAGAAGAAACAGACCGTGTAACGAATTTCGAAGCGGCGTTGTCGGCTGTGAATTTATCAACCTGAGTGATTAGTGTGTCTAACTTCGTGCTTAAGGAATTATAGAACCTCTGCCTTCTCTCCAGGCCGATTTTCCTGCTTGTCATAGCATCCACTCTTGGCTGCTGTGTACGCCTGTATGCTTCAACCAAAAGATCGGTCTGAGAGGACCGATTGTTCCCTATTCCAAATAGATCTGCCATATTATCATTCCCAAAAGGGCATCATATCAATTTAATTCAAATGCTTGTGCCCAGGAGTCTCTTAACTCCCGGATTATATATAATGCCTCGTCAAATTTCTTCTGGAATATACATCTTTGACAATACTCATACAATCGATATAGCCTCGTTGAAGTTTCTTCGTATTCAAAATTCAAAGAACCCATCAATTCAATCAGGACTTTGCTCATTTTCGAGACGTCCTGGCGCTTGCAGCTGACAATGAAAAGGTCGTACATTTTGAGTATTAGCTTTTCTTTGCTCCACGAAAGCACCTCTTGTTCAATATATGACGGCACTTTCCCATCTGACTTTCCTGCGTACGCTTTTCTGGCTGCGATTTGCTGAGCTGTTTTGGCCATAAGATAATTTCCAAATTGTAATTTATTTAAGAAGGGCAGAATCAAATCCTGCCCTCCATAAAACAGTCCGTTTAAATCGCATTATTATTATATCAAACTATGATATCTCAATTATTATCTGAATAATTGCAGATATGATTGAGGTGTCTGATTAGCCTGAGTTAGCGAAATCAACGATGCTTGCTGCAGGAACTGCGATTTAATCAATTCAAGTTGTTCCTGGGCAACGTCGGCATCTTCAATCCTGGAGATTGCTGCTTTGTAGTTCGTTATCTGCGAAGTGAGCAATTCCTGCTGCGAGCCTAATCTCACCTGGATACCACCAAGATATGATGCGACTTTATTTACATTATTAAGAGCTTCTGACAATGACTGAATTGTTGAGCTTATGTTCGCAGAGCTGAATACGCCCAAATCGGTGCTGGACACAACATTCAAACTTGCAAGATTCAAGCCCGTTACACCGGCGAACTGATCTGTTGAAGTTGCATTAATATTAAAGTTGCCGCTTGCAACATTAAACTCGGCATTGCCTGTTGTCAGGTCTATTCCAATTTCAAGCAAGGAATTATCTGCTTTGTATCCTACCACCCAATCGCCCGAGAATGCTCCCTGAAGCAGTTGTTGCCCGCCGAACACCGTAGAATCGGTTACGAACTGAATCTGCTGAGCCAGGCGGAATGCACCTTTTGCAAGAGCAATTTTTTCGTCTGTGCCTAATGCGCCCGAAGAAGCAACCGCGGCTGCATCTTTTATTTCTGTTAACAAACCGTTGATGTTGTCGAGGGCATCCTGTGTCATCGAAGTAACGGTTTTAGCATCGCCGACCGACAGCGCTGCGGCTTTTAAAGCACCGTTACGTGCACTTAATGCCCGCGATGTGATGTAACCGGAAACATCATCAGCGGCTGTATTAATTCTTTTTCCAGTTGATAATCGCAATTGCCGATTAGCGATATTTTGGTTTGCTTGCAACAACGCATTATATGCGTTTTCTGCCGGGATATTGGTACGTATTCTTGAACCACCCGAAATAGCTGTTGGCATAATAACCTCCGTGTATTATATAAATTAAGATTTCGGGCGTCCTGCCAACCTTGTTTTTTTTCCTACTAATACACTTTTCGGCATTATTTAGCGATACTTTAGTTTTTTTCTCTTTTTTTCAAAAAAAACAATATCAAACCTCCGTTTTTCTATTTCTGCGAGGTCTGATCTTCGTATCCCCAGATTTCCTGGTCGTCTGACTCCAATATATCTGCAAATTCTATGCCGTAAAAGTATGCGTCGGTGTCCTCCATTGTCTCTAAAATCATATATTCGGTAGCCGGCAGCTGCGTTGCGGCATAATAAACCAAATCACATCCGATAGTTATCTTGACCATCCTGCCTTGATTGCGAATTCTTATTCTATCCGGCTGGTTCGGCACGGCTCGGACAGTATCGGATTTGGCTACTATTAATCCGTTTTCATACACTGTGTAGCCATCGGTGGTATAGGCCAGAACAAGCGATGGGGCCAGAGGATATGTGTTGCTAATGGTTCTGAAGGCGATTTTTATACCAGTCCCATTCAATATTGTAACAGAATAATCTGCCATCATCTGGGTCAGGCCCTGATAACGCATCGCTGTCACTGCCGATGGATGTAGCTTCAAGGCATTGTCGGCTACTTTTTCAACACTTCCGTATGGGCTCATTATTATTCCGTTCAGACTCATTTTCTCTCGGTGGTTCAGTACATATCGGTCCGGTGTGCCGCAGGACAATATTAATATTGTTAATGAGAGCAGCATGTATATTTTCGATTTCATCGCATCACCAATTTGTTATTGTATCTTATGCTTTCTGGGTATTTAGGTTGATAGGTATTTAGTTTTGGCATAAAGATCATACCTACTCCTAAACCACTATTAATTTATTTATTCACGTTACGCATTTATTTTGTTCAATAGCCCTGACATTTATATCGGGGACAATTATTACCATGAAGCAATGGGTTTTAACCCAAAGAACTTACATCTGTGGCTAAAGCCAATCGCGTTTTTTGTGTAAATTATCCCCCGGCCTAAAGGCCGGAGCTAGTAAACATCATTTTGCGTAACATGAGTTATTTATTATATCTCAATTCATCGGGGAAGAATATTCTATCGCTCAAACTAAAACCGAGTCCGAAATAGATAGTGGATATTCTGCCGGGCGTGCCTGTGGAACTGTTTTCCAGTATATTAAAAACTTCACGTGTGGTATTGCCGCTTGCTAAACCAAATAAAAAATTAATATTAAGCATTTGATTAATCCTGAAATTTATCCGGCTGCCAACCTGGAAAAAAGCCGAAGGATAATAATTATATTCCACAAACGGGTCGGCGGTTAATTCATCGGGCAATATCGTCAGCCAGTAGCCAAGCCTGATGGGCAGAATGCCAAAGCCCCATTCACTTTGCCCGAACACCATCATATTAATTAATGATGTTCCGGCATAGAGCCTATTGTCCAGTATTGGCAAGGCAACATAAGCGTTGGCCAGCCGCAGCATCCAGCCTGTTAGAAATGGCGAGGACATAGGCCTTCCGTCGGAATCCAAATCTGCAAAAATAGATATATCAGATCCGGAACTCAATAGAGCTATTTCAATTAATCCTACGTTCCACGAAGAATGGTCATAATCCTTCCACTCTTTCAGCGTTTCCGGCACAAGGTTCAGGAAATCGAGTACCGAAATCCCCAGGCCGGCATAAGGTATAGTCGAGGTAAGCGATGAGCTGGCATATTCATTGTTCTCTATAACCGGAGAACCCGCTAAATTAATACCCGTTGCCAAACCAAGATAAGCCCTCATGTTTAATCCGCCAATCGATCCTACGTCGAGCGAAACCGATGTATTTATATATTGCGACGGCCACCAGCCAAAACCTATTGCCGGAGTGATTGCTATGTAGGGTATTTTACGGCGAAGGTAAAATCTTTTGCGAATATATGGTGTAAGCATACTCGTTAGGGACTTTTCGCCGCGCGCATCCGGCACAATGGCTTCGAATAAGTGATACCCTAACGTCCAGTCCGCAGCATCGCGAAACCATCTTAGCCGCCATTCTCCAATTCCTATCCTATATATACCGCCGGAGAAGATATTGCCTTTTTCACCCCTGAATGTTTCTACCAGGTTCTTCTGGTCGGCAAAGACGCCAAACAGCCCGGTTCCTATACTATAGTCCGGGTCGCCGCCGATTATCCCGATGCTCTCGAACAGCCCAAGCCTGACAAAGTCCGGGTATGACCTTGTTACTATACTGTCCCTCTGCAGCAGGTAGCGCTGCGAGCGTATCGAGCGTGAAGAAGGATAGACAATGCCGTTGTCCCTGTTGCCGGGGGCATTTTGAACAAAGCTTACGGTTGTTGTGTCAATATCGGATATTGTGTGTACATCTTCTTCTGTTCGAGTGTGATAGCTGGCGCACCCCGATAAAAAGAATGCTGAAATCATTACTATAATAAAAAAGCTGCCCGGGGTTTTGATATTTTTCATGATTATTTATTCGGTTGTTATTAAATTTATATTCGGTTGTTATTAAATTTATATTCGGATTAACTATTTAACTATTATACAATCACACTTGCTATAAACTTCCACTCCTCAAAAAGGAGGGGCGTAGGGATGGTTCTTATTCATTCAACCCTCACATTCAAGTCCGCATAGCCCTTTAGTTCGGCTAATATCCTGTCGCCTTTGCGGATTTGTCCTACTCCCTCTGGCGTGCCCGTAAAAATGCAGTCTCCGGCCCTCAATGTGAACACATCAGATAAATATGCAATCAACATATCGACATTTCTAACCATTTCACCGGTAGAAGCAGACTGCCGAATCACGCCGTTCACGCTTAGCGACAATCTAAAGCTCGAATAATCCTTAATTTCATTTATCGCAACCACTTTCGATACCGGAGCTGAAGTGGCAAATCCTTTGGCAACGGCCCAGGGCATACCTTTTTCCTTGGCCTTGGCCTGTAAATCTCTAAGGGTTACGTCGATTCCCACCGCAAATCCGGCTATATATTCTCTTGCATTATCTACGGTAATTTTTTCACAATCCTTCCCGATAACTACCACAAGTTCAACTTCGTGATGTACATTCTGCGAGAAATCCGGCAGTCTGACTATCCCGCCATCGGCAACATAAGCCGCAGGGGGCTTAATAAATACAATCGGTTCCGTCGGCACCGCCCCGCCCATTTCCTTTACATGTTTGGCATAGTTCTGCCCTATCCCGTACATCGTTCCCACAGGCAAAGTTGTTCCGTCGGTAAATTCAAATCCCGTGTTCATAACTATCGATTATTTTGGTAATTATATTGCCCTCAAAAATTACTAACTAAATTATTGTTATAGTAGTTTCAAAAGATATTCAACTAATAAAGTGCAAGGAAACGGATTTATTATACTCTTATGCCTTGCTGATAGTAGGACAACCCCCTGCTCGCCTGGCTCATTTCCCCCTTAATAAAGGGGGATTAAGGGGGTTGTTTTTTTCCTTATTATTGCAAACGTACTAATAATTATATCTCAGTCAACTTTTTGAGGAAGCCCTAATTATATTGCCCTCAAAAATTACTAACTAAATTATTGTTATAGTAGTTTCAAAAGATATTCAACTAATAAAGTGCAAGGAAACGGATTTATTATACTCTTATGCCTTGCTGATAGTAGGACAACCCCCTGCTTGCCCGGCTCACTTTCCCCTTTTTTCAGGGGGAATAGTTGATCAAATTCCCCCTTAATAAAGGGGGATTAAGGGGGTTGTTATTCTCCATAAAGCATAAGCATTAGAATCTTTTTCTCCGACTACTTTTTGAGGGAACCTTAATTATTTAGAAAAATAGTTCCACTTCATTGCAAAATTCCGGAGGCTGTGTAAAAATGCTAAAACATAGCCTTTCCTCCGGACTAAGGTGTATAGTAAATTCACACTATTGCATCATCTCACAATAAATTAATATCTAATGTTCCGTCAGTTGTTACAACTGGCAGAACATAAATTCAGGCAGGTTACGAACCTGCCACTACACATACATTGAATGAACTACAATAAATAGTTATCAATCATATATAAGATGGCGCATTAGAATTCAATAGCCGCGTGCTTTAGCACGTGGGTTAGATATCAACATTATCTGATGCGCCTTAGCCCATTAATCTTTTTAGTATCTATCCTTTCTATCTCGAAATATCATGGCTAAAGCACCCGGTTGCAACCTCGGGGCTATTGATCCCAGCGACTCCTGCGGCCCCTACATCCTATTAGGCATAGTTCCAATCTCCTGATTAACAGTTGTTGTGGAATCGGCATATCTCTTCAGGTCGAATTTCTTCTTCTTATACGTCAGTTTCGGATCGGAATAAATCTTATTCATCATAATGCCCCAGATAGGGCCTGCGGCCCTGCCGCCTTGCCCCTGTTTGCCTATGCAGTCGAAATTAATTCTCTGGTCGTCGAATCCTACCCACACTCCGGCCACAAGCTCGGGTGTGAAACCGGTGAACCAGGCATCGGCGTTGTCGTTGGTAGTGCCGGTTTTGCCGGCGGCGTCCACACCTTTGAAATAATACCTTACCCGGGCGGCTGTGCCGCGGTCGATAACGGCCTGCAGCATATAAATTAAATCTTCGGAAATATTGACCGGCAAAACATCGGAAACCCTGTTAGGCCTTTTCTTCTGGTACAGCACATTCCCGAAATGGTCTTCAATCCGTGTATTATAATAAGGCTTGAAATTATAGCCGCCGGCATTGAACGACCCGAAGGCAGATACAAGCTCGATTGGCTTGATCTCGCCGCCGGCTCCGAGGGCAAGGGCCGGCACGGGAATTATTTTCGATTCCACTCCGGCGCGCCTGATCAGGCGTGCAACCTCATAAGGATTGGTCACCTCGGTTATCAATCGTGCAGCTACCGAGTTGATAGACCGCCTTAAACCATCATATAAAGTTACCTTTTGCCCGGGGGCGCAATCGGCTCCGGTTCGCGGCGTCCACACCTCGCCGGTAATAGAATCGGTGTAAGAAAACGGCCCGCACTCTATGGAATCCTCGGGTGTCAGGCCCTTTTCGAGGGCTTTGGCATATACGAACGGCTTTAGCGAAGAGCCGGGCTGCCGGCGAATCTGAGTTACATGGTTCAAGGAGTACTTCGCATAAGGATTTTCGTTCATAAATTTTGGTGATGCCCCAACCATAGCCAGAATAGCGCCCGTTTTCGGGTCCAGCACAACAACGCCGGTTTGGATAATCGTAACTGCTTTTTTGACCGAATCAACAAAACGCTTATCCCTTATTAGTCTTTTCTCTATTGCTTTTCGCTCGGATTTCTCTGCGGCAAGGTAGTCGGCCCTTTTGCGGATAGACTCCTTCAGAATCGTATTTAATAATTTCCTGTTCTTTTTCCACGACCAGTTTCTTTCGAATATTTTCTGGTATTTATTCAAATGCTCGGCCACCGCTTCGTTGGCATACTGCTGAATTCTGGAGTTGAGCGTCGTATAAATAATCAGCCCGTCACGGTATAGGTCATAACCGGAAATGTTGTCGTCTTTATTAATACTCTGGCGGATATTCTCAACGAAATGAGGTGCGAAGAATTTTGGCCTTGACTTGAATTTGTCATCTTGCTTAATTATCGGCTCCATTAGGGATTCCACGTATAAATCTTCATCAATATATCCCTGGTTCTTCATTAGATATAAAACAAGGTTACGCCGCGAGATGGCTTTATCGTAATTCTTGGCGGGATCGTAGTGCCGCGGAGCTTTCAGCATGGCTACTAACATTGCGCATTCGGCCGTTGTTAACTCTCTGGGCTGTTTATTGAAATATACCTTTGCCGCAACCTGTATTCCATAGGCCCCGCGCCCGAAAAGCACTGTATTGCAGTACATCTCCAGGATTTCTTCTTTCGAATAATTCTTTTCAATTTCAATAGCTGTGAATGCTTCGCGGATTTTTCTGTCCAGTGTAAAAGCCTGGTCGAGGAATAGGTTCCTTGCAAGCTGCTGAGTGATGGTTGAGGCTCCCTGCACTCTCCTCATGGACTTAAGATTAATCAAAGCGGCCTTAAAAATCCTTGCTATGTGGATTCCCCAGTGGTTCCAAAATTCGCGGTCTTCGGTGGCAATTAAAGCATTAATAAAATCATGTGGTATAGCCTCCAGTGTAAGAGAGACTCTTTTTTCCTCAAAGAAATGGTCGAGGAGTTCCCCATCGGCACTAAAGACTTGTGTTGCAAGATTCTGCCTCGGGTTTTCCAATTGCTCGAGCGATGGTATCCTGTCGGTTACAGTATCGTACAAATAAATAGTTAGTGCGATGGCAAAAACTATCGTAGCCGATGTTAATATTGCTAATAGCCGTAGCGGTGTCATATTTCCTGATTCAATATTATTTGTTTTTTCAATCTCATTCCCAAATTCCGAGACTGTGCGATTAGGCTCAGGAATTATCATTCTGAACTTGCTTCAGAATCTATAATCCAGTATTCATGTGGCATTTGGACCCTGAAATAAATTCAGGATGACATATAATTGTGTTTTCAAACAGCCTCTCCGCTTTCAATCTCATTCCCAAATTCCGGTTTGGGAATGCAATTATCCCACATATCTCCGGATTATTGGAGCTAACCCTGCTTATATATTTTCTCAATAACTACCCGCCGCAAACGCTTGTGAAATAAGTTTCTAACCTCGGCCTGCCTTCTTGGCAAAGGCTCTAATTTGCTTGCCGAGCGTCCTTCAAGCCTGTCTGCCGGCACCCCTCTCAAGATCAATTCCTTAATAACAAAATCCACCCGCCGCCGGCCTAATCCGGTGTTATATCTCACGCTGCCAACTAAATCCGTATGGCCCACAAGCACAAGTTTCTCTAATTTTTCGATTGAAATCAACAGGTTGTCCGCAAGCAGGTCAAGTTCCCTTTGCCAGGTCGTATTGGTTTCCATGCCGTTGCTGTCCAAAGTGAACCGGTAGGGCGAATCCCACATGTCATAAGGGAAATTAATCCTAAGTGTAAGCTTTTCGGGCAGATAGAAATCCTTTTTAACAATTTGTGTTGAATCGAATTTATCTACCGAAAAGTTGAACGAATCGTAGAACAGATTCTCGGCCTGAGCGGTAACCTCGTATTCCGGGCCTTTATCGAGTTCGAATTCAAAACCGCCGTCCGGCTTGGTAATCTTGTCGAGCTTTATCTCGGGCATCGGAAGCTGCTTAATCGTTACTTTAGCTTTTGCAACCGGCTCTTTGGTCCTGGCATTATATACATTTCCCTTCAGTGTAAAATATGGAATGATAGTAAGTTCAGGCCCATCTGCTTTCGCTTTTAATTCGGGGGTTATATCGAAAGCTATGTCGGGTACCTCGTGCCGCCCGGCCATTTCTCCTTCACGGAATTCGCCCACGAAGACTTTGTGCCTTACAAAAATATCAAACCCGCCGCCGGCCTGCAGCTGGCTTTGGGTCTCTTCCATTTGGTTGGAACTATAAAACAGTATGGAATCGCAATCGCCCGGGCAAGAGGGGAACAGCTCGTCGAAAGCAGTGTTCACCGGTGGGCGCATATTTTTTACCTCAGTGAAAAAAGCTCCGTTAGGCTCTGCCGAACCCGCCTTTGTAGTCGCCTGCCAAAAAAGCTCATTGATTTCAGATGAGAATATATCATACCCGCCAACGGTTTTATGGCCGGCGGAAGCAAACAGAAGCTGCCGCCCGTATTCGGTTACAAATGGTGTTAATTCATCGCATTTTGTATTGATAGAGTCGCCGCAGTTAACCGGATTGCCCCACGTGCCGCCGGGTTGCCTGACAGTAAACCAAATGTCTGTGCCGCCAAATCCTCCGGGCCTGTCCGAGGCGAAGAATATTACTTTGCCATCCGGAGACAAAGCCGGCTGGGATTCCCATGTGTAAATATCAATATCATTCGACGGCTCGATTTGCTCCGGATAGCCAAAGCCGCTGTTGTCATAGCTTGCGGTGTATATCCTCGAGACTCCAATCATTTGGCCGAGAGGGAGCATCCTCTGGGAAGTGGCTTCATCGTAAGTCTCAAGGCTGTGGTCGGGTTCGGGGATAATCGATAGCGCCGCAATTCCTCCCCTGAGCGACAATGCCCCCGCATGGCCGTCGATGGGAGACGGCAGCCCTGATTCAATCGAGAACCTGTTCGGAGCAGCCATCCGCACTTTTAGCATCCTCTGGCGGTCGCGGTCGGTATAAGTCAGCGCCGCCCGCGGCACTTTGATAAATGACAGCGACCATTCGTCGTCGGGAGTGTTAATGCCCTGCACCGGCTCTACGGCAAAGTAGTAGCCAAATAATTTTGCTGAAATCATCGAAGTGTCCTGAGCAATGCCGCTCCAGTCCTTTGTAATGCAGGCCTGCTCCGGCAAAGGGCAATTCAATTCAGCCGGATCGGTTCGGGGAAATCTGCAGCTGCTACTTATTATTACAACAATGGCAATCAATACAATGGCAATCAATATTTGAAATAGGAAGGATTTGTTTTTCATTAATTTAATCCAATTTCCCGGGTTATAAAAAAACTTTCTCTTGCGAATATATCTCAACTATTCTAAGCCAATTTACATATTAAGCAGCGTTATTATATAATAACGGAATTATGGGAACTATCGAACAACTTAGATCAAATCATCATAGTGACGTGTCAGGCATACTATGACGGATTATTTGATCTGTCATTCCGGCCGAAGAGCCGAAATCCATCTTGATATAACCTGATTGTGTATGGAATACCGGATTCCCGTTTTCACGGGAATGACATAGTACAGTTTACCCGACATTAGAAGGATAATCTATGAATAACATTAAATATAAGCAAAATTAATCTATTTATCGAATTTGCAGGGCAATTTTATGGCTTTTCTTAACAATCCGATGTAATAATCCCTTGAAATTTCTATAGCCCCAAACATTTCGGTGTGCGGGTTGATATACTGAGAATCGAGCAAAACGAAGTTTCTTTCAATCAGGCGCTTTATCAGGGCATAATATGCTGCTTTGGAAGCATCAGACACAGAATTGAACATCGACTCGCCGAAAAAAGCACCACCGATACTCACCCCGTACAGCCCGCCAACGATTCTGCCATCCTGCCACGTTTCAACACTTTGGGCATATCCGCTTCGATTTAAATCAACATAGGTTTGAATAATTTCATCATTTATCCATGTCTCTTCTCTGTCGGCGCATTTCCGAATAACAAGTTCGAAGTCATGGTTAAAAGTGAAGTCGAAGTTCCTTTTCTTTAGAATCTGCCTCATAGACCTCGGGATTTTAACATCGCCAAGCGGTATAATTGCCCGCGGGTCCGGAGAATGCCAGTAAATTTCGCCATCGCTTGATTCCGCCATCGGGAAATAGCCTTCGGAATAGGCTTGAATAACAATTTCAGAAAATAATATGCCTTTCAATGGCTGACTGTAATAATAATTGAACCTGATAATTAAATACAACCTAAATTCCCAGAGTAAAATACGGAGAAGTGACTCCAATTTGTTATATTGCAATTAGTTAAACAAAGAATAACAACAAATAAAAAGTCACCTATCCGATGAAGAAAAATAAGAAAAAAAGAGCAAAGAG
>JAJRTW010000124.1 GCA_024278075.1 Bacteroidota bacterium
CCCCCTAAATCCCCCTTTTTTAAGGGGGAATTTGATCAACTATTCCCCCTTAAAAAAGGGGGAAGTGAGCCAGGCGAGCAGGGGGTTGTCCTACAATCTGCAAGGCATAAGAGCATAATAAATCCATTTCCTTGCACTTTTAAGTTGAATATCTTATGTAACTACTATATCAATAAACAGTTAGTGCTTTTTAAGGGCAATCTACTTAAGATTATCACTAAAATATAATTTTGGTTTCTAAAAAACGATAACGAAGAATTCCGCACCAATTTACACAAGTGTCCGGTTAAAATGCAGCCATTTTGTGATAATCGAAGTAATAAGTTCCTTTTTGGCCTATATTGTGCTATAGTGGATGCAATTTTGAAATTAGCGAAAAATAATATCTAAACGTGTCGTTCCGGACTTGTTGAGCTTGCGAAATCCCGCTATCGGGAACCCGGAATCCATCTCAATATGGCCACATAGCCCTTGAATACTGGATTCTGAAACAAGTTCCGCAATGACATATCATAGGTATTAGGTATTCTTTTAAAATGATTCACATATTTTACCGGACACTACTGACCAATTTATTATATTTACCTACGTCAGAATTTTATTAATTATTTTATTGCAAATTACACTCATTAGAATTAATTGTATATTCATCTAAAAAGATATTCCCTGCTGGCTTTCCTTTCCGTGCTGATTTCGGCCTGCTGCACTTTTTCCGGGCCGAAGTACTCCGGGCCGGTATCGGATCATTTTGACGGCGAAAAGTTTTCAAATTTGGATAATCCCGCTGCTGTCCTTAATTATTGGCACCTTATGTATTGGTGGGCAATTAGAAGCCCCGGCGATTGGGAAAGCTGGATTGACGACACTACGGTATTTATTCCCGCCGAAAGGGTGGCCGGCAGCCAACTGAAAATTACACTGATTAACCATGCTACCGTTCTAATCCAAACCGGTGGCGTGAATATATTAACCGACCCAATATTTTCGGATTGGTTATCACCTGTTGCGGGGATAGGCACCAAGAGGAGCCGCCGGCCGGGAGTGGATTTCGACAACCTGCCGCCGATTGACATTGTGCTTATCAGCCATAATCACTACGACCACCTGGACATTCCAACACTGGAGCGTCTGCATAAAGCCCACAAACCTCAGTTCATTGTGCCGTTG
Organism: Bacteroidota bacterium; assembly: GCA_024278075.1. GTDB lineage: Bacteria > Bacteroidota > Ignavibacteria > Kapaibacteriales > UBA2268 > JAJRTW01. Next base: position 1,168 of record JAJRTW010000124.1, read on the forward strand.
GGCAATAAGGAATTATTGGAAGACAGCGAAATTGCAAACGTTATCGAACTGGACTGGTGGCAGGATATTGATTATTATATTGAACAAAATGCGAGAGATATGAAAATATCATTTGTCCCAGCCCGGCATTTCAGTATGCGGGGGCTTTGCGACCGCGATGCAACGCTATGGGGAGGGTATATTATTCATTCCGATGGCGGCCCGGTCTTCTTCGCAGGCGATACCGGCTATGGAAAGCACTTTAAAATGATAAGAGAAAGATACGGGCCTGTAAGGGCTGCCCTGCTTCCGTTGGGGCCAATCAATCCCAGGTGGTTTATGGCTCCTATGCATATCGGCCCGGAAGAAGCGGTTCAGGTTCATATAGAGCTTGATTCGCAAATTAGCTTTGGAATTCACTTCGGCACTTTCCAGCAAGCCGACGACTACCAGGCCGAACCCTTGCACAGGCTTTCGGCGGCTTTGAAGAATGCCGGACTGCCCCGCAGTGAGTTTGCAATGCCCAGGCCCGGCAGAAGCATATCTGTTCCGCCTTTGCCCTGATTGCATTGAACAGGATTTTATTTATCGGGCTATTCAACTCATTGCCAAATTCTGGTTTGCGGATGAAATGTATATGCTAATGAGTGGTAATCATCGGCACGCGAAAGCCTGATTCATTCGGGTTCTATCAAAATCTTTTACGTAACTTTTTGCTAATTAATCTGTCCTTATAATATGTTCTACAGCATGAACCGGATAATTATTATCATTATAATAAAAATTATTATATTCAGCCTGAATGCAACAGGACTTGGTGCTCAAACCGCCGCTCATTCCGATCCGATCAGGCTGAAATATGCCGACAGCTTGCTGGGGTCCAATACGGAATCCGGCCCTACCCGTTTTTTCATTGGTAATGTCCATTTGGTTCAGAAGGATGTGGATGTCACATGCGACCGCGCCGATCAGTATCTTAACAGTAATCAGGCGAAATTGATTGGCAATGTGGTTATTACTCAAAAGGGAATGGTTCTGAAATCACCCGAAGTATTTTATTTCGGCAATGAGCATATTGCAGAAGCAAAACAAAGCGTGTATATCGACGATGGCGGCACAATATTGAAAGCAGATTCCGGCACTTATTCGACTGAAACATATATTGCGGATTTCTATGGCAATGTCGAAATTGACGATGATTCTGCAAGAATATATTCCGATGAAATCAGATACGAAAGGCGAACAGGGCACAGCTATGCTTACGGCAATGTGCTGGTTAAGGGTAAATATACGAATACGATTCTATATGGGGATACGGTTATTCATAAACCGAATGATAGGTACATGAAAGCAATGGGGCAGCCCCTGCTGTATCAAATCGATACGCTAAAATCTATCGACACTGCCGATGCGGAAAAGCCGGAAGGCCGGGAGGTGAAATATAATTACAGCTACGATACGTTAAGCATATCATCGGATTTAATGGAATCCTATCGAAACCAAGGCGAGGAAAATTATTTATTTACCGGCAATGTGGAGATTACCAAGGCAGGTGTGGCCGCAAAGGCGGATTCTGCTGTATTTTATAAAACTAATGATATTATTAAACTCTACGGCACACCAGTGGTTTGGTATGACTCGACCCAGCTTCACGGAGATTCCATCTCAATATATTTCCCTGAGAATGAGATTGAATTGATCCATGCCAGCGGCAATGCGCTAACGGCAAGCCGGGATGATACTACTGCGGCAAGCAGGATAAACCAGATTGCCGGTGTGGAAATCAAGATTGATTTTATTGATAAGAAGATTAATCGAATAAGAAGTTTCGGCAGTTCCAAGAGCCTGTATTTCCTTTATTCCGACGCCAAGCCGGACGGGGCAGACCTGAAGGGCTGCGATTCGATAATCGTATATTTTGTGGAGGGCGAGGCCGACAATATTATATGGCTCGGTGGCATACAGGGCGAATTGTTCCCCGAATTATCAATAGCCGGCAAGGCGGAATCTTTCTATTTGCCTTCCTATAGGTTCTCCAATGATAAGCCGGCAAGGCGGAAGATGCCCGAAAGGAAAAAGCCATGAGTTTGCGATTAGTGGCAAATGGAAAAGGGTGAATAGCCATGAGTTTTAACTCGTGGAAAAGAAATTGGAGGGGTAAGATGAAATATATCATCCCACGAGCTAAAGCGCGTGGCTATTGAAAGTGAGAACACAAGAAATATCTATATTGAAAAATCCGGGATTAATAAATAATTATTTTAGTTGAATTAATATAATATAAATCTTATATTAATAAGCTGGGAGTCATGCATACGTATTATCAATTTATTATAAATATAATATGAAAAAGCACTTATTCATATTGCTTGTCATTGTGTTGGCATCTTGCGCCCTAAGCCCCAGGCATTCTTCCGCCGGCAGTACATCGGCCTATCGTGGAACTCATTTCTTTGTGGGCTTCATGGAAAATGAAAATTATGACGAAGATGAACGGTTTAATCTCCATCAGCATTTATTTATAGCCACAACCCAACAAGCCCAGGTTAGTGTAAAACTCCCGTTTTATGCAATTCCGGTATATCTTACGCTTCCGGCGAACACTATTCACAGGATGAAACTTGACATAAATGTTCAGGATACGGTTTCTGAAATTCCTATGCCTCTGGGAATAGAAATCAAATACGATGTGCCGGTATCGGTCAATTTATTCAGTTCGCGGTCCAAAACAAGTGACAGCTATACGGCTATTCCGGTCGACCAATGGGGAACAGAATATGTAGTAATGTCATTCCCAAATGATCATTATGTTTATGATTCCGAGCCGCGGCCAAGCGAATTTATGGTGATTGCAGCTTATGACAACACAGTGATTGAATTTCAGCCCAGATTTGTAACCAAAATGGGCAAGCAAACTTATAATACATACACTCAGGTGTTGAACGAAGGCGAATGCTATCTTGTCCAGTCCTTCGACGCAGGCATGGGGCAGGGAGACCTGACGGGAACAATCGTCAGGGGCAACAAGCCATTCGGGCTTCTGTCCGGCCATGTCCGCACGTCAGTGCCGCAATTCTTTGTACAATACCGGAATTCCAAAGACCATTTAATTGAAATGCTGATGCCCGTTAAATCCTGGGGCAGAAAATTTGTATCCACTCCGTTTTTGAAACCCGGGCGGGATCAACAAGGCCAGGTAATTAATCCCCTCGGCGATCTTTTCAGAGTAACATCAATATACGATAGTACGATAGTGACTATCGAGACCAAGTCGTTCAAGAAAGATTATTATCTGAATTCACCCGGCGATTTTGTAACACTATCTTATATAGAAGAACCGGCACAATGGAAATCCAACCAACCGGTTCAGATCGGCCAGTATATGGCAAGGGCGAAAGACCCAAGGAAGGATCATGGCTACTACGACCCCTTCCTTGTGATGCTGCCGCCGGTTGAACTGTTCACACAAAACATCTTCTTTGCCGTGCCGGGCGATATTTTACCGAAAGTATACATATATGACCCCGACCAGTACCTGGTACACAATATAACACTGCTGATCCACGAGCGGGCAATCCCTTCGCTCACATTGGATGGAAGCCCTGTTTCGGGCATGCCCGGAATAATATTCGAACAGATATTAAACACGCCCTATTATTGGACGATAATTTCGTTGGACACCGGCAACCACAGCCTTTCAAGTGCAAAGTCAGGCTTTGTCGGATTAAGCTATGGCTATGGCAACAGGGACTCCTACGGTATGGTATTGGGGTCGGACCTGAAAAACCCGTACGAAAATGATGATGATCCGCCGCGGCTGGCCACCGAAGAGAATTGCGGCAAGGTTAACGGCACTATTTACGAAACATTGAACCCTTCGAATTCCGGCATTGATTATGTCCACCTGCTTGCAGACAGCACGTACAATTATACAGTTGACATCGACCCGATTGCCGATACTTCCACATACATTACCTTTCGCGCCGTACCCGATGACATTTTCGCCGATGGCAGATTCGTTATTGATTACCGCGACAAGAAAGGAAACGGCGGGCGATATTCATATTATTACAACCGCCTGAATGTGGATATACCCGACAGCAGCATTTCCTTCTACGAAGTAAACTACGCCGACTCCTTATGCAGAGTATTCTATATTTATAACAATGGCCTGGATACGGTCGAAATCCGAGAAGCGATATTGTCCGGCGACGGTAGGCTGAAGGCTTATTTTGACTCAGATCTGCCCCAAAAGCTGGCTTCGGGCGAATCGTTGAAAGTGGAAATTTGCTTCGACCCGGAAGAGGACACATCAGAATTAGATGCTCAGATATTATTCAGGTTTAAATGCGATTTCGAGCATATAGTCAAAATAAAGGGCAACGTCATGGCTCCGCTCCTCGACAGCCTCGGGCAAGATTTCGGCAATGTGCTGGTTGGCGATACCGTTTGCAACGACGTATTGGTAATCAACACAGGCAACGTGGCCATCCGTATCGACAGTGTAATAATTCCAAAATATTCTATCCGATTCTGGCCCGATACTTCCGGCTTGTTCCCCGCAAATATCGACCCCGGTGATACTTTGAAAATCAGGATTTGCTTCAACCCCGACAGCCGGGATACTTTGGACAGGTATGTTATAATAGTTAAGAATAGTCATAACCTTCAATTGCAGGTTACCGTAACCGGCAAAGGGGTTGCACCGCGAATCAAAAACCTGTTCTTGGATTGGAGCGATAGAAGAGTCGGCACAGCTAACGACACAACACTATATATCCACAACACCGGCGACACCAGCACTGTGCTGACGTTTGTCCAATTCACCGACACAACCGTGACCGACCGTACCACGGACATAATTCAAAATTTGAACATCACGATTCCGGCCCGGGATTCCGTCCCGATCGGCCTCTATTATAACCCGCCGGACACATCGAGATACCGCATTGTTGCCGAGATGAAGTCCGGCTGGCGGCTGCACCCGGAAATAATATTCACAATCGACGGCCAGGGCACAATCCCGACCATCGAAACATTCGATGTGGTGTTCGATACGACAATAGTTTATACCGGAAGTGACAAAATTGCAGGAATTATCCTTTCCGGCGGCAACGAGCAACTAACGATTGATGAGATAGTTCCGCTTAGCGGGGATTTATCATCGTTCGAGATTGATTACAATTCTTTAACAAATCTAATACTTCAACCCGAATCTTTGCTCGAAATACCAATTCGATTCTACCCCACAAGAATTGGACTGCATAAACTACTGCTCAGCGTAGTCAACGATGCCATGCCGAATTACCAAAGGCGAACCGATATAATTGAAATCATAGGCTATCCCCTGGCCGCCGATACGGCCGAAGTAATTGCTATATTATCCGGGCCCGATTATTTAATTGCCTGCGACAGCAGCGACCTTATCGTAACTTATACTAATAACGGCAATGTTCCGCTTAAGTTCATGGATATTAATATTAATTCCGGGAGCATTTACGCAGAACGAATCGACAACTTAGTGTTTCCGGTCGAAGATTCCCTACGGGTAGACTCGTCGATAACATCTAGGATAAAGTTCATTGCCCGAAGGAATCAATCGGGGCCAATAGACATTACAGCCGAATTCAGGCACAAAGAAAATTCATATTTCAAAACAGGTAGCTACTTCGTCGATCCGCAGTCATATCGGCTTGGCATAACATCGGAGGACGGGCTGGAATATCATCCCGGCGATTCGATTAGAATTATATTCACCGGCACATTCCCCAATAAATCCGAAATCGAAGGCAATTTCCGGCTGACAATTGATTATGACAGAACTACCTTCCATTTATTAAGTCCCAATTCGGCTGAATTAAAGCTAACCGGCCCCGGCGGCAACCGCGTTGTCCCATTGAGAATTGATATGGGACTTAATACATTTTCCCTGTCTTCGCCGAGTAATTTTACAGTTCGGGATTCGACGGCATGGTCAATGGAATTGCCATTCTGGGTGATGCTCGACACCGACCCGATGCCCGAATTCGAGATTAGGGCTTATTCGGACAACTGTTTTGAGCCGGATTCAATAGCATTTACGGCAGAAATTGGCGGAGTATGCAGTTTTAACTTGCGTGCTGTTAAATTAATTACTAATTTGGTATTACTTAATGTTTCACCTAATCCTGTTAGAGATAATTTAAATCTTGATCTCTTTTTACCGGAAAACGAAACCCTGGAGCTAAATGTAATCAATATTAATGGAGAATTTAAGCAGCTCGCTTCAAATTTAAATTTGAAAAAAGGCTCACATTCCCTTATATTTGAAATTAGCTATATGCCAAGTGGTTTTTATGTGCTGTCGGTTCAAGGCACAAAATTCATAATGAAAAGAAAATTTATTATTACAAAGTAATTTGGTGCAGACTATGAAGGTTCATTTACTACCTATTGCTATCTTGATCCTATTAATAAACATCTCGTTCTCTTTCGCCCAGGATGAAAACCCATTAGAGCCCGGACAGCAGTCTAAGCCATTTTATATCGGCCCAACATTTGGATACAACCGGTCTTTGCACGGTGTGGAATTGCAAACAATTGCCGACCCTAATGTCCCGTGCCCGTCATTTACTAATGGCCAAAGTAACGGTTTTTGGGGTGGCTTGACTTTCGAATATCACCTCGGGAAGATTAAAGATTCGAAATCTTCAATCATACTAAAGGTTCTGTATAGCACTTTGCCTGCTTCGCTAAAAAAAGGCGGCGACCAATACCCCACACTATTGGACTTTGCAAACAAGGACACGATTATCAACTCCAAAACCGAGCATTTAAGCGAAGTTACCTATGATTTGGTGTCTTTTGAAGGATTTTATAAACTTAATTTATTTGATTCACCTTTTGGCGTTACAATCGGTTTTGATATCGGTTATGCCATGACCAGGAATTTCAGACAGACGATGAATCTTATCGAACCGTTAAATGCCCAGTTCAAGATAAATCCGAATTATGAATATATTAATAATAACCGTACTGTTATTATTTCTGATGGTGAGATAGATGCGAGTACGGCATTCCGGTTTGGTATGAAAGTCGGGATTCAGTATGAGATAAATTTGAAGCGGGTATTGTTTGCACCTGCTGTTTTAGTGCCGGTTGCTTATTATAACTACGGTATTACAAACTTAGTGACAAATAATGACTGGCGTGTGAATGCACTTCAAATTGGTGTTGACCTGCGGTGGGCTATCAAATAGAGATTGATAAATTTAATTAGTATATAATAAGAGCGCCGTGATTTATTCCGGCGTTTTTTTTTAACCCGCTTATTGCGGGACATTTTCTCAAGAGCTTCGTTTCTCTTAGGAAATATAAGGGTTATGCCGATTCCACGGTGGTCATATTTGGCTTATAGTTGAGCTATTTAAAATATTTGTTACCCATTGCCTGTCCGCTGTTTTGGATATTTTATAAATAATGCAGGCTAAAATATAAATAATTATTAATATGGAAATTCTTTGGTCGCCCTGGCGCTCGCAATACATCGACACGTTCAGGGATGAAGATGAAAAGGCCGGTGAGTCCTGCTTTTTGTGCGAGTCCGGCCGGTTGCCGGAAAATGATGCGGATTTGCTTGTTGCAGCCCGAAGGCAGCTTTGCTTTGCGATATTGAATAAATACCCCTACAACAACGGCCATACTCTTATTGTGCCATACAGGCATGTAGCCGAATTGCACGAATTGACCGATGATGAATTGATTAACCTGAATTTTACTGTCAGGGAAGCCGCCGCCGCACTCCAAAAGATTTATCAGCCCCACGGATTTAATATAGGCATAAATATCGGCAGGGCTGCCGGCGCAGGAGTTCCCGGCCACCTGCATTACCATATAGTGCCGAGATGGATCGGCGACACCAGCTTTACAACTGTCCTCGCCGATACAAAAGTTGTTTCCGAGTCTTTGGGGCAAACCCGGAAATTGCTATCCGATGAAATGAATAATAGTTGAAGTAGCACAATTTCAATTCCGAATATTGATAGAAATCACACCAAAAAAATCACTCGGCCAAAATTTTCTGACAGACCAAAATATTGCCAAGAAAATTGTTGGCCTGTTGGAGCTCACCGCAAACGACTTTGTGATAGAAATTGGCCCCGGCACGGGTGCCCTGACCGGGTTGCTGCTGGAAACCGGCGCTAATCTTACGTGCATTGAGATAGATAAAAGGGCAGTCGACTTGCTGAACAGCAAATTCCCGGCCGATGAATTCGATAACCTTACTATCTGTCATGATGATTTTATGAAATTCGGCATTAAGGAATTGGCCGGTGGCAAGAAGGTTAAAATTATTGGGAATCTCCCGTATTATTTAACAAGCGGCATCCTTTTTAAAATTTTTGAGTCTCATCGGTGCGTTGACAGGGCTATTCTCACAATGCAAAGGGAAGTTGCCCGAAGATTGACCGCCAAATTGCGGACGAAAGACTATGGTATTTTGACTGTAGCTGTGAATTTGCCGGGCAATGCGAAAATGGAATTCAATATCCCGCCATCTTGCTTTTACCCAAAACCCAAAGTTATGTCGTCGGTTATTTCGTTAAGATTTGACAGAGCCGGCAGGCCGGATTCCGAATATATTAACTCCGAATATATTAACATTATGAAATTAGTCCGGGCATCGTTTAACTACCGTAGAAAAACACTGACTAATTCATTGAAGGGTTTTGTTAAATCATTTGCCGGCACAGAAATGGATGCCTTGCTGAGCAAAGCCGAGCAAAATGATATTGATTTCTTTTCCAAAAGGGCCGAGGAATTAAACCCGGAGGATTACGTGGAATTATATAAATTTATTAAAGACATATAACCCTGAATCAATCGATGGCCGCAAAAACCAAAGAACCTCTTTTGAAATTCAAGTTAAAAGAAATCCTGACTATGCCTGACATTTATACACTTGCGATGTTGGCCATTTATTCATTTCTTGCCTTAATATTCTATCCCTACGTTGAGAGTGCATCCCGGCAGCTGCTTATGAATTCAGCAATTGCCATTGGCATGATTTCAATTGCAACCATTGCCGCCAAATACAATGGCGGGCATTTGTTCTTCCTGTTCCGCCGGCTATATGTAGTGCCGGTCATATACCTGATTTATTCGCAGGTTCATTACTATATTCCCGTAATCAACTCTTCGGATTATGACAGCATTTTGATTATATGGGACAGGGCTTTGTTCGGCGGCAACCCAACCGAATGGATGCAGCGTCTTGCCAGCCCGATTCTGACGGAATACCTTCAATCTACTTATATGATGTTCTTCTTTTTCCCGATTTTTCTTGGCGTTGAAATCCATTTTAGAGGCCAGCCCGGAGATTTTAATAAATTCGCCCGTACGATTATGTTCGGATTCTATCTGTCATACCTGCTCTATTTCTTTATGCCGGCAATTGGCCCGCGGTTTACAATTCATGAATTTCAATCGGTAAGCTATGAACTGCCAGGTCTGTTGGTCACAAATATTTTCCGCGGTTTTGTTGATGCCGGCGGTGGCATAATTGCCGGCGCAGCCAACCCTGCGTTGGCTGCCAATCGCGACTGTATGCCAAGCGGCCACACGATGCTGACGATAATTAACATGATACTGGCTTTCAGGTTCAGGTCGAAATTCCGTTGGGGGTTTCTGATCCTGGGGCTTAGCCTTATCTTTTCCACCGTCTATCTGCGATACCATTACGTTGTTGATCTGATTGCCGGGCTAATATTCGCATTGATTGCCGTATGGATTGAGCCAAAAGTAAGGGGATTTTTCAAGAACAGGGGTTTCTCTCAGGCATGATGCAGATGGAATTTATCAATTGCCATGTGCTTTAGCTCGTGGATTATATTTGATTCAAAAATATATCTTCCTTGTTCCGGGGGTTAAAACCCGTGGCTATTTATCCCTATCTATTTAGGTTAAACTCAAAAAGTATCAACTAATCATAATTAAGGTAGTTATAAAAGATATCCAACAACAAAGTGCAAGGCATACAATTTATTATGCTCGAAAACCTTGCAGAAAGTATGACAACCCCCTGCTCGCCTGGCTCAC
>JAJRTW010000125.1 GCA_024278075.1 Bacteroidota bacterium
CAAAAAGTACTAATTGTTTATTGTTATAGTAATTACGAAAACTATTCAATTAGAAAGTGCAAGGAAATGGATTTATTATGCCCTTATGCCTTGCAGATTGTAGGACAACCCCCTGCTCGCTTTGCTCACTTCCCCCTTTTTAAGGGGGAATAGCCAATTTAATTCCCCCTTAAAAAAGGGGGATTAAGGGGGTTGTTATTCTCCTTAAAGCAGAAGCATGAATATCTTTTTCCTGACTACTTTTTGAGGGAATCCTATTTAGCATTCTATATTATTATTCTAAATATTTTCTTTTCCTACATCAAAATTACGAAGAAATGTTATTCGGGCATAAGGGAAATTGCGGATGTAATTCCAAGCAAATGCACTTCGATAGATCGAAAATGGCAACGATATTATTCTACCTGACAATCTCAAGCCTTTGGGTTTTCGTTATTGTCGGCGTCCGCATTATGATATAATATGCGCCGGACGGGATGTCCTTCGTACTAAAACTGATTGATTGCCGCCCGGGTTCGGAAGCCAAATCATAGATGGTTGCTATCTTTTCGCCCAAAATGCCGTATAATATTAATTCCGTTCTCCCCTTTTCAATCAAATCAAATGTAATCTCCACCGACTCATTGGCAGGATTAGGATAAATTGACAATAAGCCGGCATCTTTGTCCGGATTCAGCAGCCTGTCGCCACCCTCGGGGCATACGCCAAGCAATTTGAACATTCCGCTCTGCCTGTCCGCTTCAAAATCGACAAGTTCTCCATTATGGCCAAACCAACTGAACTCAACTATATCAATCGTTGTTTGCTCCACATTCCCCAATCCGGCGACCAATTTCAATTTTGATATTACATTAGTTGATGTGTCAATTCTGCCGGCAAATGATATATACGTTGAATCGTTGATTACATCTATCAAATTAGAATGCCTTGCAGGTGCAAGAATCGTTCGCTGCACACGAATTACACCACGCACGGAATCTACGAATTGTTGCAGTTTCGCTGTCGATATATTTTGCAGGCTAATTGACAAACGGAATTTCTCTCCGGCATACGCAGAATCATCGGCTATGTGCACCAGGCCCCCGATTCCGGCACCGAAGAGCTGAATCCGGTCTGTGACCTTCTCGCCCTTATAGTAAAGTCCAATCCGGCTGCTTGCCCTGCCGATATATCTTGGTTCGAACATTAGGTTCATTTCCATTGTATCAGTCGGCGATATAATATATTCACCCTCAGGTAGGAAATATTGGAATTGCGATATGTGCGGGCCAAGCATAACCACCGAATCAAACAAAATATCCCGGCCGGAAATATTTTCGACAACAACTGCAACAGTATCTACTGTCTCGCCGATCTGATGCAGGCCAAAGTCAATTATTCTGGCTTGTACTAATTGTTCGGTTCCCATACCTGTAATGACGCTAATCATCTCGCCAATCGAAGTGTAAATGAAAATATCGGCGGTTTTATATCCTACGGATGCAGGCGCAAACCTGAACTCGCAGGCCTGAACATCATTAGCCTCAATGATATAGGGCGGAATGCCGGAGATTAGCATGAACTGTCCGGCATCCGGGCCGGCTATCCTGATTGAGTCTATCCTAACCGCCAAACTGCCGTTATTGCTGAGGAACTCCGTAACTACCGAGTCCTTTACATCGCCAACAACAACTGGCCCCATATCAACATCAAGGCTAAACAGCTCCGGAGCCACAATTGCCCACAGCGAATCTGAAGTATCCTCGAGGTAAATCTCGAAATCATCCAAAGGCCAAATCTTTGCCGTCCAATCATCAGAGGAAGTGGCTATCCGGTTCCCACCGGGGCTGAAAGCTGCGTGAGGAACTTTACCAGTATGCCCGGCAAGAGTATAAAGAAGATCGCCCGTCGGAGCATTCCAAATCTTTGCTGTTTGGTCCCACGAAGCCGTAACGACCAGCGAGCCATCCGGGCTGAATTCGGCATGTGCCACCCAGTCGGAGTGGCCGGACAAAACATGAACAAGGCTGCCGGTAGCCATTCCCCAAACCTGCGCCGTATTATCATCCGAAGCCGTTACAACATATTGTTTGTTGGGGCTGAATGCAGCGAATTTAACTCTATCGGTATGGCCCGAAAATGTTGCAATCAGGCTGCCATCGGCAGGATTCCAGGCCTTCGCCGTATTGTCGTCAGATACAGTGACTATGTATTTGCCATCAGGGCTGAATACTGCATAACCCACTTTGTCGGTATGGCCCGAAAGTGTAAATAGCAAGTCGCCACTGCCGGCATCCCAGATAATTGCCGTATTGTCCTCCGAAGCCGTTACAAGAAGTTTGCTGTCCGGGCTGAACCTGACACTCCTTACATCATCTGTATGGCCTTTGAGTGAATAAAGCAAACTGCCACTGGCCACATCCCAGATTATTGCAGTATTGTCATCCGAAGAAGAGGCAATCAATTCTCCCATGGGGCTGTATACTGCCTGAGTAATGTTGTTGGCATGGCCTTTCAAAGTATGAATACGGCCAAAAGTGGTTGCGTCCCAGATATATATGTTATATGACTCGGATTTAGTTAATATTTGAGTCCCGCTATTATTAAATCTGGCCAAAGTTAGTTCCGAATCTTCAATCTCGAATGTATTGACCGGGGCCCCAGTAACAGAGTTCCACAGAATAATTTTACTATCGCCAGCTGAAGTCAATACCCTCATGCCGTCCGGGCTGAACTCCGTATGGGTTACAGAAAAGTTATGGCCGGTCAGGTTAATAGGATTGAACACCGTGCTGTCTTTATAATCAGGATTGCCAAAAGTTGCTTTCATAAGGCAAGTCGAAGATATTTCATCCGGTACGTTCCAGTGATATTCCAATCCCGTTGCACTATTTGTAATAAGGCTCCAACTTGCTCCGGCATCGGTGCTGTAGGAAAGGCTCACAGTATCGGTTGGCAGCACTCCCTGCCATGTTATTATCGTATCGGAACAGGCTAAGAACTTTTCACCTCCGTTTGGCCGGACAATCTCTAATATCGAATTCCGTTCTTTTCCGGCAAAGTGAATTCCGCCGGCATAGATTTTTGAATTGCACAAATCGGTTATAATCTCAATAATCCCGTTTTCAAAATTAAAACCCGATGGATTAAACGAAACGATTATGTCCCGGCTGCTGCCACGTTCCAGGCTGAATGCAGTGGGCGAAATACTAAAAAGCGGATTTGTTGATGTAATATCCAGAATTTCAAAATCGCTGTTGAAAGCGGTAACTTTAATTATTGTATCCTTTTGAGAACTTGGAGGGATATTTTTGAAAATTATCGAAAAAGGGTCAACTTCGATGACGGCCACATGCTCGTCACCAACAGAATATTTAAAATTATCTTTCACACCAAAAGAATTCCATACAATCTCTGCTTTTTTTCGTGAGATACAATTTATTCCGCTCTCCCATTCAATAGAGCAATGCACAGGCTCATCGCTTTGGGCCGTACGCAATATTCGCAGATAAATACTTTCGACTTCATCCTTTGTCACAACATACTCGAACCATTCACCGCCCGTCAGCTCGGAAATATTCTTTAATATTTCGGGAGCCGGATTGCCCAGGGTGACGCAATATACTGCCGTATTCGTACTTTTTGCACGCTGGATTATTGCAGATTCATTGCCGGGCGCCACGCCATCGGAAAGAATGATTACTATTCTTTTATATTTTGCTTTCTCGATTATAGTCAACGCACCAGCCGGCGGGTTAATAAATGCTGCGTCAAAGGTGGTGCTGGCCCCGGTTGATAAATTTGACAAAGCGTCGGCCAGCCTGGTTTTATCAGTTGTGAAATCCCTCAGGACGTTGTTTATTACGTTAAATGAGGTAATCGCACACTCCGATCCGTTATCCGGCAAAGCGTCGATAAACGCACCTGCGGCTGATTTGGCCGATTCCAGCCTAAGCCCATTCATCGAACTCGAAACATCAATTGTCAACACAGCCGATATAGCAACCGGCGCCCGGAATTCAGGGCAGGACACTGATATTACCTGCCTGTCGGTGCCATCTTCGGTTATATTAAAATCTGCCGGAGATAAATCCCCTGCCTGAATGCGATCATTGTCGAAAGCAAAAAAACTGGCTTTTACTGTTGGGAATTCGGATGTGTCGACATCGAAAACAGAGATGGATTGCGAGAGTGCATCCAATGGCGATAAAAGCAAAAAAATGAATATTAGGCAATTAAAAGCTTTGATTTTCATGCTTCTTATTGATTTATTATACTATTGATTTTATAGCAATTTGGCTTAATAGTAATGAAACAGCAATGTAAAAAAATAACGGGAAATAATTTGCAAGTATTCATTAATACTTTTTGGAATATAATTATTTCATTCCAGATAAAAAATTCTATTTAATAAATAGACATCAGTAGTGTCCGGTTAAAAATGAGAGACGTTCCTAATTTATACCTAATAATTATGATTTGCCATTGCGGAACTCGTTTCAGAATCCAGTCTTCACGTGCTATGTGGCTATATTAAGATGGATTCCGGACGGGGTCCGGA
>JAJRTW010000126.1 GCA_024278075.1 Bacteroidota bacterium
AACCCCCGGGTGCATTGCACCCAGGTTTGGGCTCTTCCCGTTTCGCTCGCCGCTACTCAGGGAATCTCATTCGATTTCTTTTCCTCCGGGTACTGAGATGTTTCACTTCCCCGGGTTAGCTTCCTGTTGCCAGGATGGTTCCGCATGACCGGAACCGGGTTGCCCCATTCGGAAATCCTCGGATCAAAGCTTGCTTCCAGCTCCCCGAGGCTTATCGCAGGTAGTCGCGTCCTTCATCGCCTCTCTGTGCCAAGGCATCCACCGTATGCCCTTTGTATCTTACCGAATAAAGTATCTTTGGTTCCTATACTCTACTTTTCAAGCGCTTCTTTATAGCTTGATGATACTTGTTATATTACTTTATTGCATTACTTCCATTGTATAAGGTAGAATTAATCTACCCTCACCTCAATTTTCAAAGTACGTGCGGATAATATCCGCTTTTGGTGGATCAATCGACTTGCGATCAATCCAGTGTGGATCTGTGCGGGCATAATCCGCAAACCTTCCCGATTTGCATCGGGACGCTCACTTGAACTGCTGCCCAATCCATTTGTGGATCTATGCGGGCTCGAACCGCAAACCTCCGGCTTGCAAAGCCGGCGCTCTCCCAATTGAGCTATAGACCCAGCTGAGTTAAAATTTTAAGCGCAATTTTATTAATACGAAAATATATTAATACGAAAATATATTAATACGTAAAAGCAATAACACAAAAAAGCCTGCTTAAAATGTGGGCCTGAGTTGACTTGAACAACCGACCTCACGCTTATCAGGCGTGCGCTCTAACCAGCTGAGCTACAGGCCCAGAGAAATCCAATTTTATAAATAATAAAGAACAAATAATAAAGAAACAAAAATTAGAACGCAAAAATACGTTCTCTAAAAATAGGGAGCAAATAAAGCATAGGCACCAGCCCTGAATAGATATTTTAATGGATATTACTCCAGAAAGGAGGTGATCCAGCCGCACCTTCCGATACGGCTACCTTGTTACGACTTAGCCCTAGTTACTAAGTTCGCCTTCGACGATATTGCTACCGGCTTCGGGCGCCCCCAGCTTCCATGGCTTGACGGGCGGTGTGTACAAGGCCCGGGAACGTATTCACCGTAGCGCGCTGATCTACGATTACTAGCGATTCCAACTTCATGTAGTCGAGTTGCAGACTACAATCCGAACTGAGATTGGCTTTGGGGATTATCTCCACCTTGCGGCTTCGCCTTTTGTGCCAACCATTGTATCACGTGTGTAGCCCCGGACATAAGGGCCATGATGACTTGACGTCATCCCCACCTTCCTCTCCACTTACGTGGGCAGTCTCCTTAGAGTTCCCAGCATTACCTGATGGCAACTAAGGATAGGGGTTGCGCTCGTTGCGGGACTTAACCCAACACCTCACGGCACGAGCTGACGACAGCCATGCAGCACCTCTACAGCGGTTCCGAAGAAAAGTCTCCTTTCAGAGACGGTCCACTGCACTTCAAGCCCGGGTAAGGTTCTTCGCGTTGCATCGAATTAAACCACATGATCCACCGCTTGTGCGGGCCCCCGTCAATTCCTTTGAGTTTCAACCTTGCGATCGTACTCCCCAGGTGGTATGCTTAACAGGTTACCTACGGCACTAGACGCAAGCGTCTAACACCAAGCATACATCGTTTAGGGCGTGGACTACCAGGGTATCTAATCCTGTTTGCTCCCCACGCTTTCGTGCCTCAGCGTCAGTAACGAGCCAGGTGGCCGCCTTCGCCACTGGTATTCCTCCTGATATCTACGCATTTCACCGCTACACCAGGAATTCTACCACCCTCTCTCGCACTCAAGACTTGCCGTTTCAAAGGCTGCTCACCGGTTAAGCCGGTGGATTTAACCCTTGACAAACAAGCCCGCCTACGCACCCTTTACACCCAGTAATTCCGGACAACGCTCGGACCCTACGTATTACCGCGGCTGCTGGCACGTAGTTAGCCGGTCCTTCCTCTGATGGTACAGTCCCAGTCCGGTGGCCGGACTTTTCTTCCCATCTGACAGTGGTTTACGGGGCAGAGCCCTGTCATCCCACACGCGGCGTCGCTGCATCAGGGTTTCCCCCATTGTGCAATATTCCTCACTGCTGCCTCCCGTAGGAGTCTGGACCGTGTCTCAGTTCCAGTGTGGCTGATCGTCCTCTCAAACCAGCTACTGATCGTAGCCTTGGTGAGCTTTTACTTCACCAACTAGCTAATCAGACGCAGACTCATCCTCTCCCAGCCGAAACCTTTGACCCCGAAGGGCCTCATCTGATATTAGCATCAATTTCTCGATGTTATGTCAGGGGAAAGGGTAGATTATCTACGCGTTACTCACCCGTTCGCCAGTTTCCACTTCGCCGAAGCGAAGCTTCTCCTTGACTTGCATGTGTTAGGCACGCCGCCAGCGTTCATCCTGAGCCAGGATCAAACTCTCCGTTGTAAAGTTTGATTTTATTTTCAATGTTGAAATCAAGGCTATTGAATTGTGCTGTCTGCTAAAAAATTTACTCCCTATTTTCAAAGAACGTCGACTTAACGTCTTTTTCTTTTTCCCTCTCAAAAGGGACTTCAAACATAAACAGAATTAAAATACTATGCAAGAAATATTTTTAAAATACTTTATTATTTTATTTCACAGACTCTCAATCCGATTAATTTCCCGCCTGATTTTTCTGTTTCTTCAAGAACGTTTTCGTGTCGTTTTTTCTTCTCTGCTTCCAAAAAAGAATGCAAATTTAGAAAATCTTCCGCATACGAGAAAACATTTTTTTACTTTCCTGAAAAAAAATGCTAATTTTATATTCTGTCATTATCATTATATATGGAAACAACATGATTAAAAGAATATTACTGCCCCTGGACTCCTCTGAATATGCCAAAAACGCCGCCTTACTGGCCGTTAGAATTGCCAAAATTAATAATGCGGAAATTTCCGGCATCGTTGTTCTGGACATTCCCGGCATCGAAAAATCTATTGGCAGCGTTCCGCCCGGCGCTGCGCTTTTTGCCAAAGAACTCGAAGAGCAACGACTGTCCGAAGCCGAATTGCACGTGCGCCTGCTGCTGAAAAATTTTAGCGAATTATGCTCCGATAGCAATATCAAGTATGATTTCCACCAAAGGCAAGGATCGCCAAGCTCGAAAATCATCGAACATTCCCTGTTTTACGACCTTCTGATTCTTGGAAATAAAACGTTCTATAATTTTGAAATAAGCGGCAAACCCGGCGATTCATTCGATTCCATTCTCGATCAATCTATTACTCCGATTATCTCGGTGCCGGAGAAATTGCCCGATTCGGTTATGAATAACCAAATAATTAAAACCACAATTGCCTTCGACGGCAGCTTGCAGTCGGCCCGGGCATTGCAACTATTTGCCAAAATGAGGATGTTCGACCGGTTCGATATTCGAATCGTTATGGCCAGCGATGACATAAAACTGGCCGGGCATTACCTCGACGATGCGGAAACTTTCCTGAAACCGCACGGATTTTCGCGTATTGAAAAGATTAACACCAAAGATGATATTGTTGATTATATTGATAATAATTTAATGGAATGGACCGACTTGTTTGTTATCGGGGCTCACCCCAAGCATGGGATCCTCGACTTCATGGTCGGCAGCCTTACCAAACATTTGATTAAAATGGGCGACCGCCTTCTGTTCATCGGGCAGTAAGTTTTATTATATTTTATCATAATCAGCCATCTATCTTATCTCATTCCCAAATTCCGATTTGGGAATGCAGTTTTTTCCTAATCTCAGCGTCAGCTGTCAGGACGGGAAGTCCTGACGCCAAGTTAAGATTATAGCTGCATTTTGGCCTATATTATGGTGTATTGATGCAATATTAGAATTAACTAATAGAGACTTCTGAATAATTTAATTTAAATAGTAATTATGGCGAAATAGGCTATGTGAAAAGTGTAATTCAGAGCGTAACCAAGTGGAGCGAAGAATCCAGAAGTCTGCATGAATACTGGATTCTGCAACATACGATGACATCTATAAACGTTTTCCACACAGCATCAACGGCTAAAAACCTCCTTGCGGAAATGACAGTAGGGCATCGAGCCTTTGTTGGCGTAATAATCCTGGTGGTAATCCTCCGCTTTCCAGTACTTCGTGGCCTCGGTTATTTTGGTTGCAACGCTATAGCCTTTTTCGGTAAGTGAATTTATTAATTTTTGGGATATTTCTTTTTGCTATTTTGTTGTGAAGAAAATCTCCGTACGGTATTGATCTCCAATGTCAGGCCCCTGGCGGCCAACCTGAGTGAAATCGTGAATCTCAAAGAATAATCTTGCAAGGCTTTCATAATCTGTCTTTGACGGGTTGTAAACCACTTCAACCACTTCGGCATGGCCCGTGGATGAAGAGCAGACCTCTTCATAAGTGGGATTGTCAATATTGCCGCCGATATATCCAACACTTGTGGAGATAACACCTGCGGCTGCTTTGAAATAATATTCCGTTCCCCAGAAGCAACCTCCGGCAAAGTAGACGGTTTCGGTATTTGTGACTATTTCCGTTTTTTCTGCATAAGTGCCAGTTTCGCCAGGGATAAAATTCAGCGACAGGGAATTTACACAATGGCGGACATTCCTCGCCGTCAGGCCTTCGCCATTGAATACATGCCCGAGGTGGCCGCCGCAATTGACGCAGAGAATCTCTGTTCTCATTCCGTCCGGGTCTGCTTTACGTTCGATGGCACCTGCGATTTCGTCGTCGAAGCCGGGCCAGCCGCACTGCGAATCGAATTTGTCTTCCGATCTGTATAATGGGGCATTGCATCGCTTGCAAATATATGTTCCCTTAGATTTATTATTAAGGTACTTGCCCGTATATGGCATCTCGGTGCCTTTGCCGAGAATGATGCGCTGCTCTTCTTTGGTGAGTGTATTATAATTCATTTCTTCTTTATTCATTTCATCTTTTGCAAAATTGTCGGAAAATGTTGATGTAATCAGAATGAATACTATATATATTATCCATTTCATGTTGTCTGCTTTGATAAAGATAGTCATGCCTAACATCTATAACGTATAAGAATATCATAAAATTGTGGTGAGAATCCCACAGATTTCAGTTCTTCGTGTAGCAGCAGTATTGCAACCGCTGTGTTGCGGTACTCGGTGGTAAGTTATTTTGTGTTGATATAAATATTAAGTAGATGGTTGTAATATACTAATATGAAATTAATTATGGCAATAAAATCGGGCCTAATAAGTAGAACCAAAAACCATAGCCTGACAACCCGCCAACAAATCCAGCAATAATGAAAGTCAGCCTAAACGATTTGGGTATTATTCGAAATATAATATAACAACTGATTGCCAAACCTATTAAACCCAAAGTTATACCAATTGATCCATGCGGAATATTCAGAAGTCTGGATATATTTGCCTCGTCCCCGCCAAAATAATCAACACTTAATCCAAGAATTCCTTTAGATAAGCCTATAGCAAGATTGAAACATTCCCTAAGCCAAAAAAGAGATAAAAAGACTCCAGTCCAATCGAAATATTTTAAAAAATTCTTGCTATTTCTTTTGCTTTTTCTATAATAAAGAATCAACATTCCGATAATTCCAACAGAAATTGTTTGTAACGGGCCACCAATTTATTTCTTTCTAATTTTTTCTTAAACAAATCTACCCTCTCCTTATGGGGGAAATCAGAATTTGAGTCAATTTCTTCCTTATATTCAGCGTAAAGCCCTTTCATCTCATCATAATTCGGCCCCTTTTTCCAACTCATACTGCCAAAATGTAATGTAGTTTCATAGCCCAATATCCGTGCAGCCGATATATGACCAAGTTCGTGAGAAACAGTTCCTAAAATAGTAAATACTATAAATGCCAATGTAATTGGTGTAAATGCACGTGGTTTAAATCTATATTCGATCAGTTTCATTGAATTCTGTTTGGATTTATTAAGGGAGGTTCATCTTCAATGTTGACAAAAATACATTACAAAATAAAGATAAATGCATAAGAAATATTAAATTCACTACTCATCATATTCGCCCCGCCCGTACCGATGAAGTATGCAAAGTTCTGTGGTGTGTTTAAGTTTATACGATTGTCCATTCAAGTGCTTACCATCATAACCGCATTTGGTATGGTTTGCTGCATCCATCTCACCCGCATTTCTGAATTTGTAGAAGAAACCCGAAAGGCTCCTTTCTATGGGGTCGCGAACCAGAGTTATTATCCGGGACTTGCCAAGCAGGCAGTATTTCCTGACAATATAGCTGTCCAGGACAGTCCTGTTTCCCCTGCCTGTTTGTTCTAAATACTCATCAGGCCTATTAACCTTATCCGGCAGTTGATGAATATGGAAAACATTCTTATAGCCGTAATTTTCTAATGAACCGACTATGGATTTGCTGCCAACTCTGCCAGCCTGGTAGACAATAATTGGCTCTGCAAGGCAGCCCGGGCCCGGGGATTTCCCCTCAATTTCATTCAAATACGGATATAATATCATTTTTTACTTGAAATCGTAATAAACTATACCCTTAAAGGTATAGTTAATAAAGAGCTATGTAAATTATTTGTTTCAATTCAATTAGGAATTGATATAATTCTGCTATAATGGATTTCATCGAGTGATAAGAATAATACTATTCAGCGGATTGATTAACCCATATCGATTTATAGTTGCTCTTCACATAATCATATATTTCGAATTCCAGCCGGTTGGATTCGATAAACCTATTGCGATATTCATCTGTCAACTCCCCGAATCTGTCTGATTGGTTTTCATGTTTGGCGGAGGCTGTCTCAAATCCTAATTTAGCGGCGATGGCATCAACGGTGAATTGATAGTCCTCGGAAATTCCGATATAGATGAAATTATTATCGATTACATCCCTGTAATTGTCAATAGTAATATCGCCGGGGAAATGATTAAGCAGAAAGGATTTATAACGCCAGAGATATTCCTCAAGGCCGAGTGCTTCTTTTGTTGCCTCGCTATCATTAAATATCCTGCCCTCCTTTTTCTTTTTCTTCAGGTAGAAATGTGTTGAGACTGCAATTTCATAAGGGTCGCGAATAATGGAAATGAACTGATTAACTTCCGGGTAATAATCGACAATTCCAATACCGCGATGCTTGCTGAAATGTCCGTGAATACATATACCCGGCTTGAACTTCTTATCGAACAACCCCTTTTCAAGCATTATTATTCTTGGCATCTCCCTGTTTTTTTCATCATAATAATGGAAGTATGCTTTCCGGCCGTACCATTGTTTAAGAATGCTCCTGAAGGTGCTGCCCCCGCATTTAGGGACATGAATTGAAATCAGGGGTTTCAATTTATCGTAAGCTATCATTTCCTGAAGATTTTTCTAAATAATTCCACAAATTTTATTAATAATAATGAAATGCCTGCTTCATTGGGCAAAAACCCATCGGAAACTACTTCTATTCTGTGTAATTTATTCATCTTATGCATGATAACCAGTTGATTGAGCTTCGTATCGGCAGGAATATCGCCGGGCTGAAAATCCGCCCTTTTGCCGAAATTAATTTCATCCCCTTTTGTTTGGTAAATTACGTTCAGCACAATCGGGACAAGGGCAATTCCGAAAGACTTTATGGGCTTTGTGCACTTCCGGATAGACAATAAATATTCCTTATCTAATTCCTCCGGCTTCTTAATGCCCATAAGGTCAATGTTGAAGTCATATTGTTGATAGAAATGGTCGAACTCCGAGAGTGAAGCAGCGGATAATTCATAAAAAGCGTCATAGCAAACTTTTGATTCGTTATAGTGTGCGAAGTTGAAAGCCTTTGGCGCCATCAGCAAAGGAGTTTGGAAATTAGTTTGCCTTTCGGCGTGATGCGTACCGGCGTCGCCCATGTTTGTTGTCAAAGATTGCCGCGGGCAAACGAAATACTTTTCATTTTCAATCATGTACTTAATGAAGTATTTCTTCCATGAGGTATCCGCCCAATTATTAACAAAACTTGGCATACCCTTTGGGCTGTTCAGATAGAAGTTTGTATTATTATTTTCTTTGTACCAGTGCTTGAAGCCGCGCCACTGATGTTTGGTCCAGGCCTGGCCCCAGGAAGTGGCCGACTGCATAAAATAATTGTCATAGCCATCATCCACCGGGAAGAAATACGTAAACGAATATTCGTTGTAATTATAACCATAGAGCGATATGCCGGCTATGCGGTTATCATCGAAAAAATTAATAGCCTGAACCGTATAATCATAGAAAGCCGGAGAGACTAACAGGTCGTCTTCGAGAATTATCACAGAGTCATATTGTTCCGTCAGATTGCCGCAAGAAAGGATATTGTTTTTAAGGCCTAATCTTTTTTCGTGCTTAATTATTGTTTTGGTGCCATGGGCCCAATCGAAATTTTCTGCAATTCTAATAACACTATTGTTATTACCCTTATCTATGCAAATAACCAGCGGTATATCAGAATATTGCCCAAAGTCGGCTTTGGCTATCGAGCCGAGAAGCCGTTTTAGAGCTGCAGGCCTCTTGTAGGCGGCAATTATAATTGCCGGGATGTTTTGGTTGTTATCATTCATAAGTGAAAAACGGAATGTTGATTTACCCGATATTCAATTCATTAGTAAAACTGTGCAATATCGATTCACTCAAAATAACAAATCATATACAAATATTGAGAAATTATTTCAAGGTTAACCCGCATATTGCGGGACTTTTACTCAAGAGCTTCGTATCTCTAAGGGAGTATACGAGTTAGGCCGATTCCAAGGTGATTATGTTTGGCTTATTATTGAATTATCTTAAATATCTAATTTCACTACTGTCCGGTTAAAAATGAGAGCAGTTCTTAATATAAACCTGAATACTATGACTTGTCATTGCGGAACTTGTTTCAGAATCCAGTGTTCATGGGCTGTTTGGCTATATTAAGATGGATGC
>JAJRTW010000127.1 GCA_024278075.1 Bacteroidota bacterium
GAACGACTCCAGATTAATAATTCTTGTTTCTGCTGTTTGCTTATTGGTATTGCTTTTGATTTTCTTGCCATGTTGCAAATATAGCAATATATATTACCTTTTCAAAGGGATATTACACTAGTGACGTGTCAACCTTGCAATGACGGATCATTTAATCTGTCATTCCGGACTTGTTGAGCCCAGTGAAATCCCGCTATTGGGAATCCGGGATCCAGTATCTATGGCTTTTAGCATATCGAGTCACCATGACTGACAAAGTGCTGACTTCTTGATCACTTCCGTCAAAGTATGCTTGACACTACATTAGTGTAACGATACACAAAAAAGCATGATATATTTGTGAAATTAGAGTTAAAATAACTTTCGTTAATTACTTTGACTAATCCATTGCAAAACAGAGATTTGCGGGAAAATTGCATTCCCAAATCGGAATTTGGAAATGAAGTGAATATACTAAGCCTTTTAACGAATAGCAACACTAACTATAACATCGAAGGACATAGTTGCCGTCGCATCCACTTATCTTTTTAATTATCAAATGGATACGAAGCCAAAGAATAAAATGCCAGAAATGTTCGGGTTAATTGCCGGTTATATTCTCTTCAGCCTGAAATAGCCGTCGTTCCGGATTATCCTGTTTACTTGTTCGGCGGTTTTAATTGCCGGCAGTATCAATCTCAGATGGCTCTTCAATTTCCGCAATCGTGCGTTCTCCGACCGGAGTTCAATCAGTTCGATCTTTTTTTCGTAAGGCAGGCCTGTTTTCTGGGCTATCAAAAAAGACAACTTATTGGCCTGAATACTATTAATTTCAATTTCCTCGATGAACACGCCCTTTATTTCTCTCGCTATATTATTGAACAATTCCACGCATTGGTCGGCAAGGCCAAAATCAGCTATTTCGGGTTCGTCCATGTATGGCTCAAGATTGCCAATATAGTAAGGCTTCGCTCCTTCTGTAAAATTCACAAGGCGAAACCGTTCCGTACCTTTCACCAATATATCCATTTTGCCATCTTCGTGCCTGCTGGTAATTTCAACCACTTTCGCTTTGCAGCCAATTTGGCGCATCTTGGAATTGGCTATCGGGCAAATACCGAACTCCAGGTTATTCTGGTGGCAATGATTAATTAACTGCCTGTATCTTTCCTCGAAGATGTGCAGAGGATAGATAGATTCCGGGAATAAAACTATATCCAAAGGGAACAGCCCGATTTTTTTCATATTAATTGCTTTTATTAGTTGTATTGGATAGATTAACATAAGAATAATTTATTTAACCTACAAAAGCGAAGGTATATTCTTTCGGATTTATGAGTGAATCCATGATAAAATTAATTAATTTTGGGGATATTAATATTTATATTTATTAACAAACTGGTCGGGAATAATGAAAATATTGGTTACGGGCGGTGCCGGCTTTATTGGTTCCGGAATTGCAGATGCCTACATCAGAAAAGGCCATGAAGTTGTAATTATCGACAATCTTTCGACGGGCAGGGCGATAAATCTGAATCCCGGGGCGAGATTTATTGAAATGGATATAAACGACAGAAGTATCGGCGGGCTGTTCGACAAAGAGAAATTCGATATTGTATGCCACCAGGCGGCCCAGGTTGATATAAGGGTATCGGTTGACGACCCGCTTTTTGATGCCCGTACTAATGTGCTTGGCAGTTTGAATCTATATGAGGCTAGCAAAAACAGCGGCGTGAAAAAGATAATATTTGCATCCTCCGGCGGGGCTGTTTATGGCGAACAGGAATCTTTCCCGGCAGGCGAGGGCCATCCCACAAACCCTTGCTCGCCCTATGGTATATCTAAGTTAGTCAATGAGAAATACTTGTTTTACTACCGCGAAGTGTGCGGTATGGATTTCGTGGCGCTGCGCTACGGCAACGTATACGGCCCGCGGCAGAATCCGCACGGAGAGGCCGGAGTGGTGGCAATTTTTATCCGGAAAATGCTCGGCGGCGAGCAGCCCGTAATTCACGGCGATGGGAAAAAATCCAGGGATTATGTCTACGTCGGCGATGTGGTTCGGGCAAACCTGCTGGCGCTGGATGATAAAATGTCGGGCGCCTACAACGTTGGCACTGCCATTGAAAATGACGTGAATTTTATATTCGCGGAGCTAAGAAAGCTAACCGGATCGATATGCGAAGAGGTTCACGGCCCTGCTAAAAGCGGCGAGCAGAGAAGAAGCGTTATCTCTTTTGATAAATTAAAGAACAATTTCGGTTGGCAGCCCGAAACGGATTTTGCCTCTGGTCTCGAGAAAACCGTAGAATTCTTCAAAAGAACATCATCATAATTTGCTATTGTTTATTTTAGAGATAGTCAATGACATTCGGCCCCACAGATTGGCTGGTATTGATCAGCTACATAGCACTGATTCTTTTCATTGGCTTCTACGTAGCAGGCCGAAAGAACAGGAGGTTGAATAATGGCAAGGGAAATGAGGGCAGC
The DNA here is from genome assembly GCA_024278075.1 of Bacteroidota bacterium. Classification (GTDB taxonomy): domain Bacteria; phylum Bacteroidota; class Ignavibacteria; order Kapaibacteriales; family UBA2268; genus JAJRTW01. Next base: position 2,470 of record JAJRTW010000127.1, read on the forward strand.
AGTGCCGAAAGTTTTATCCTGGCGGGGCGAAAACTTACTCTGCCTTTATTTGTTGCCACGCTCGTTGCCACCTGGTATGGAAATATATTAGGCGTCGGGGAATTTATCTTTTCCGAGGGGTTGGTTGCCTGGGTATGCTTCGGGCTGCCGTATTATATTACAGCATCGCTGTTCGCATGGCTTATTGCCGGGAAGATAAGGCAAGCAAATGTCCTTACAATCCCGGAGCAAATCTCCAAACGATATGGCAGAAAGGCGGCCTGGATTTCGGCCATCATCGTGCTGATTATCACAATTCCGGCGGCGTATATTCTAATGCTGGGCGTTCTGATTAATTTATTTGTAGATATTGACTTATGGCTGGCGATTGTTATCGGGGCCATCCTCTCACTTGTGTATTTATACACCGGCGGCTTCAAAGCTGATATATTGACCAATGCAGTGCAATTTGTTCTAATGTTCATCGGATTTGGTGTTCTTATTTTTTTTGCTGTTCAGCATTTCGGCCCTCCGTCAGAAGTAATTGCCCGGCTACCGCAAAAGCATACTGATTTTTTCGGCGACCTGCCCTGGCAGTATATTCTGTCGTGGTTCATTATTTCTCTCCAGACATTTGTCGACCCCAGCTTCCACCAAAGATGTTCGGCAGCCAAAACGCCGTCGGTGGCGCGGAATGGCATATTTATTTCCGTATTATTTTGGGCTGTATTCGATATGCTGACGCTGATGGCGGGGCTGTATGCCAGGGCATATATCCCAATTGAAGACCCTTTGATGGCATTTCCGGCTCTTGGCGAATTGATTTTGCCCGTGTTTTGGAAAGGCGTATTTGTCACCGCACTGCTGGCAACCGTAATGTCCACGCTGGTTAGTTATTCTTTTTTGAGCGCCACCACGATTGGCAATGATATTATCGGGCCTTTGGTTATATTGAAAGAAAAATATACTAAAGAAAATAAATTCAAAGAAAAGGCACAGAATACTAAGGCCTTCGAAAATGGAAACGGGCAAACATCAACGATAATGTTTACGAGAATCGGCCTTTTGATTACCGGCATTGCGGGAGTAATTATGGCTATAGCCCTGCCATCGGCGATTGACCTTATCTATAAGACTTCGTCGATAGCCGTGCCCGGGTTATTGATTCCGCTGCTGTCCGGCTTTTCGAAAAAAAGGCTTCTGACAAATTTGCAGGTTCTTGTGATGATGATTACATCATCAGCTGTGAGCGGGTTGTGGACGCTGCTGTCATATCTTTCTAAGAGCGGCTCTTTGGCCGGAATTGAATTTATCACTTATTTCGAGCCGATGATTCCGGGAATTATCGTATCTTTATTATTATTTCTTGCCTTTTATTTGGCTAATTATTATTATGGTAGTGCATCATCTCATAAATGATTGATAACTATTTTGTTATAGTTCAACCAATGTATGTGTAGTGGCAGGTTCGCAACCTGCCTGAATTTATGTTCTGCCAGTTGCAACAGCTGGCGGTATAAAAGAACTGCCGTCATTCGTGAGTTGTAACAACTAACGGAACGTTGAATATAAATTTTTTTTTGAGATGCCGTAATAGTAGAGCATCATCTCATAAATGATTGATAACTATTTTGTTATAGTTCAACCAATGTATGTGTAGTGGCAGGTTCGCAACCTGCCTGAATTTAATTTCTGCCAGTTGTTACAGCTGGCGGTATAAAAGAACTGCCGTCATTCGTGAGTTGTAACAACTAACGGAACGTTGAATATAATTTTTTTTTGAGATGCGGTAATAGGAATAATAATAATAATTTCAACTTTAAATAAACTGTAAATGGAATCCAGCTAATGATCTGGACGCTATCTAATATATTGAGTTTGAGCAGGGCGTTTTTGGCAGTGCCTTTGTGTATTGCAATATGGCATGGCAACATTTTCTGGACGATTACGGTAACATTGGTTGGGATGTTCACTGATTTTCTGGATGGATATTTCGCCCGCCGGTTTAATCAAATAACAGAGTTAGGCAAAATCCTCGATCCGCTTGGCGATAAGGTTATAATTGGTTCGGCGGTTGTGATGATGGCTATTGTAGGGGTATTGCCCTTGTGGTTCACAATCGTGGTGGTGGCAAGGGATGTAATCATTTTCACCGTTGGCATATACGCCAAACGGCGGCTGGGATATGTTATTGCCTCGAATGCTTTGGGCAAGGTGACGGTGAACGTAATCAGCTTGGTGGTTGTTTTGATGTTCGTTGGTGTGAAGGAAGCAGAAACTTACGGCGCTGTGGTTGCAACCGTATTCGTTGTGCTGTCGATGCTGTCTTATTGGCTTGGCATGATAAAGGAATTCAGGTCTATCGGCGAGGATGTATGAGGGCTGCCCTGCCATCAAGGCCAGTATTCCGTTGGTTGTTTGAACTGGCGAAGAAGAAGTTGGGGATTTATGTCAGATGTAATGTTCTGATAGCATTTTTTTTATTAACCGGTAGATATATCAATTGATAGTATTAGGAATAGATCCGGGGTCGGTTATTTGCGGATACGGAGTGGTTGAAGCAAACTGCAGCAATTTCAAGATTATTGAATACGGTGTGATTAATGCAAAGAAGATCAACAGCGAATTCAATGTAAGGCTCGGGGAAATATACACCCGTATGCTGAAGGTAATAGAAAGGACAAGGCCGGATTATGCGGCATTCGAAACTATTTTCTATTCCAAGAATGTGCAGTCGTTGGTCAAGCTGTCTCATGCCCGTTCGGCGGCGATTATAGCCGCTGCTGTAAAAGAGATTAGCATTACTGAATTCTCGCCCAGGGAAGTAAAGAAATCCGTAACCGGCCGCGGCAGTGCCAGCAAGGAGCAGGTGCAGTTCATGGTCAAGAAGATGCTGAACATCAAGGAAACACCCGAATTCTTTGATTCCACCGATGCCCTGGCGGTTGCCCTGTGCCACTGCATGAAAAGCGGATCGCCGGCAAAATCCTCGAAGTCGTGGGCGGCATTTGTTAAGGATAACCCGGACAGAATTGTGAAGCTGTAGCCAGGGGGGGGTGGGATGACCAAATCAGTACACGTACAGTAAGATGTACATTGGCATTTACAAAGATAAATAGCCACGAGTTCAAACTCGAGGGGAAAGAGAATGAGGACAAACTACTTGACTTTAGTCATAAATACTGGATTCCTTGCTCTACTTAGTTACGCTCTGAATGACGATAATCACACAAACTATTGTGTAGCAATGACAGCAATAATCGAATTTTTCAGAAGTCTCATATTGATCTTTTAATATATTTATAGGAGAGTAACAATGTTCGAAAACTTGAACTCCATTTTTGCTCAATCAAAGTCTATTCCCACTGTAGCTTTGATTATACTGATAGGAATTGTAATTGCCGTAATAATTTTTCTTTTAAAGATGGAAAAAAAAAGTTCTTCAGATGAGAAAAAAGGTTATTTTGAAGCTGAAAATTCAAAAAAGCCTGCAAGCAATAATCATAACTACGTTAGAAGTGAACCACCCAAAAAGCCTGCAAGTAATAATTTTAGTCACCATGAAACTGAACCACAAACAAATCCGGCAAGTATTAGTCCTACAATAACATCAAAGTTTGCAACTCTTTTAGGTTATGGCAAGTTTATGTCAGGAGCTGGTTGGGTTTTGATTATTATTGCGGCTCTTATTTTTTTAGCACGTGTTGCCAGCTCCGATAACGAAATAACAATTATGTTTGCGATTATGGGAAGCTTTGTTTCAGCATTAACCGGATTCCTTTTGGTAGTTTCAGGCCAGGCTATCAGCTGCTTTGTTTCTATAGAGAAGAACACAAGGTTAACAAGTGAGTTGTTAAAAGAACAGAACCAGACTATTATGGATAGGTAGATTGAAATTTATCGGTAACAATTGGCAGGATAAACGAATTCAACGGGTTGTCACTTTTTTTAAAAGTGTTCTTGCGTATTTACAAAACTTAACGGTGAAAATATGAAACGCATACCCGAACTGCACGGCCTCTCGGAGGATCATCATGCTGCACTCGTCCTTGCGCTGCGGTGCAAGAAATATTCAGAATCCGGTACCGGCTTAGCCATAGAGGAATTTTGGGCGTATGTACTTGAGTCGTTCAGGGGGCATCTGGCACCACATTTTGAAATTGAGGAGAAGTATTTACTACCGGCCCTTGACGAATTGGGCGAATCCGAAATGACCGGCAGAATAAGGGAAGACCATGCCGCATTGCGTCAGTTAATCCGGGCTGAAGCACCCGGCGCAGACTTGATTCAAAAGTTCGGCCAGCTCCTCGAATCCCATGCGAGGTATGAAGAAAGGATAGTGTTCGAGGGCACTCAACATCGCTTGGATGAAGAGGCCTTGCAGAAAATAGCAAATGCCTGCGAAGCCATACCCCGCAGCTCTCCCGATTGGTGTGGCATAAATTGATTTGAACACAGTCGGGCTGGCCTGCAAAGCTTCGGCGCAAGAAAGCTGATACCTCCCAAACAATTATAATAAATCAAATACGTAATAAAACTTAGCAGCATTAATCATTAGAAATAATTCATAAAAGAACATATTCGCAATTTTAGCTATTCAGGTTAAATTCCCGCTTTTGGTTAGATGCTGCAAGAAGGCTTTCAAAATAGAAAGACATTTATCTTATGGCAAGAATAACGAAAATATGGAAAACGATATTCAACATTAATTTCTTCTTGTTGATTGCCAGCCTGATAGTAGTTTCATCGGCAAAAATATCTTTGTCGTCAATCGGTTCGGTTGGCAATGTAGATAAATTAGAATTCTTCGGGCCGGTTATCGACAAGCTGCTGTCAAAAGGCGCAGACACCGGATTTGTATATTCCATTGTTTCGGACCAAAGCACCCGGTTCAACGAAAAATTTGTTAAGATAAACGTGACGGGCTATTTAAAGAAGGCGGATTATTCAAAGATGTATTCCGATGCCTCGGTGTCGAAATCCGTGAGTTTTCTTAAAGGGAACATCGACGTTCTAAGCCTATGCGAATTAAGATTTGATGTGCCGAAAGAAGTTATTTCGTCCATACTCTGGATATAAACCCGGCACGGCAATTATCTTGGCTCAAGCCATATCCCGACAGTATTTCTAAGCACTGCGATGGCAGATAATGCCGAATACATAGAATTGAATAAAAAGGAAATACGTAAAATAGAAAATGACAGCCTTAAGATAATTAATCTTTATAAGGAAATTGAACGCCGGGCTGAAAAAAAGGCTAATTGGGCAGTCAATGAATTAATTTACCTTGAGAAACTGAGTAAAATATCTCCTGTACCGATATTTAGCCTCCATGGATCATGGGCGGGTGCATTCGGTATGTCGCAATTTCTGCCGTCAAGCTATGTGAAATGGGCTGTGGACGGCAATGGCGACGGGGTGGTGAATCTCTTCGAGGTGGAGGACGCAATATTCAGCGTAGGGAATTATCTTAGGGCCAACGGCTGGAGCGACTCGGATGAAGCCAGAAGGGCTGCTGTCTTTCATTATAACAACAGCAAGGATTATGTCCAGGCGGTGTTGCTGCTTGCCGAGAAAATCAAAGATAGCATATAAATGCTTGCCGATTAACCAGCATTATTAATACATAGACTCAATATTTTTAGCTCTCTCCCAAATTCAGATATGGCAATGAAAGCATCTCCGTAAACCTCTGCTTTACGATGGATTAGGCGTAATTGTTTCTGTAGGTGAAGCTGACAAAATATTATACAATAACAAAACTTCCTAATTCCAACATCAGTAGTGTCCGGTAACAAAAAGAGAACCACTCATAATATGTACCTGAATATTATGACTTGTCATTCTGAACTTGTTTCAGACCACGAAGTAGCAGCGAAGCTAATCCAGTATTCACGGGCTATGTGGCATATTGATATGGATTCCGGATCAAGTCCGGAATGACAAGTTTAGATATATTTTTGCAGATTTCAAAATTGCATCCACTATAACACAATATAGGCCAAAAAGGAGCTTATTACTTCGATTATCACAAATTGGCTGCTTTTTAACCGGACACTTGTGTTCCAACATATCATTTCCGAAGCGCCGCGTGCAAATCTTCTTCCCAGCTCTTGACAGGTGTTTCGACTATTCTGCCGATTTCCTTGCCATCCTTCATTATTATTAATGTCGGTACTTTCTCGATATTCATTTCGGCTGCGATGCCCGATGGTTCCTTTTTATCTCTGTCTAATCCGTAAAGGGCGACAGCATCGTAACTAATACCTGCCATGCTCAGTGTCTCATATAATTTTGGCATCTCTTCGACCGAATCGCCACACCACGACCCGCCAAATAAAATGAAACCATGCCTATCGGGAGAATATTCGCTGCTAATCTCATTTATAAATACAGTGTCGGGAATATAGTTTTTTGACACATAGCTGTCCCATTCGGCTGCCTCTTGCCAATCCCCCCAGCTCAGCTTTCCAACAACCACTTGCTTGCCTTTCACGTCTTTGTGGACGGAATACGAAGATGAACATGAAACCGCTATAATGCAGATGAATACTAAAGCAAATATTTTATAATTATTTCTTAACATAAAAAGTCCTATATATTTTAACAAAACTACTATTCAGCCTCAAGTTCATCGGCCAGCTCGCCGGCATCGAAGATATTCCTTAATGCTTCGATGATATAGGCCGTATGTACTGCCAGGCCGCGCTGCACCGATGGGTCGTATACGTAGTGGTTCGGCGTTGTTTCGATATTGCCGTCGAAAAGTATGCCCACCACTTCGGCTTCTTTGTTAACCACAGGCGAGCCGGAACTGCCGCCAACCATATCGCAGGTGGTAACGAAATTTGCTGGCGTCGATAAATTTATGACATCCCTTAGTTCCCAATACTTTGCCGGCAACTCGAATTCATCTTTATTGTCGAAGCTCGCTGCCCGGTCGAACAGGCCGTAGAGCGTGGTTTTATAAGGGGCTATAGTGCCGTTCACCGGGTAGCCTTTCACCAGTCCGTAGGAAAGCCGAAGCGTGAAGTTTGCATCCGGATATTGGCTTTTCCCGAATGCCGCAAATTTTGCTTCAGTTAGCTTCTTTTCTAATTTCTCCAGTGGCTTGTCAACATTTTCCTTAAACCATTTCATTTTTTCTTGCCTCTCCGGTTCGATAGCTTTAATTATCTTTAGGATCGGGTCGCCGGATTCGTTAAGAGCGTCGATGCCGCCATTAAGAATCCTGGTGCGGAATTCAAGATCAGCCAATTTGGAATTGTCAAATAATCTTTTTGCTGCAATTTCCGGGGTTTGGCCTTCCAGAATTAGCTCCATGAATTCATCATCCTTGCCTAATACTTCCAGGCAAAATATTATATTACTCTTCAGATTCATAAGCCCAAGCCTTCTATTTAACTGCCCGTAGCGTAAAATTTGTGTTTTCATTTTATTCAAGCCCGACTCGGAAAAACTCTCATATCTTTCATCTTCCGGCTTGGACATTTCATTCAGGTAAGTATATAGATTTCTACCCAAAGAGTATATTTTCGAGCTTAACGTTCTGTTATAAATCTGATAGTACATCCCGGATTTTATTGCCAGCAGACTTGATATTTCATGCCACAAATCACCATATTTATCATCCAAAACCGGGTCGTCATTCACTTTCGCCTTAAGCTTAACATTTGTGGCCTTTTTTATTTTAAGCACATCCGGATTGGCCAAACCCGTGAGCTGGCCGTCTTTCACCTTGAATGCGTTTTCGGTATAAAAAAGCATGGAAGTGGCCTCCTCCTTTTCCCATTTGCCAAACTGAGCATACTTTTTCAGAATGTCAATCTTGTATTTCAATTGGTTGCGCCTAAGGGGTATTGGGTAATCACGGTGAAAGAGCAGGTGGTCATAGGAAATATGCCGCTCGGTCGATCCGGGGTTGCCCGAAGCAAAAACCAATTCACCCTCGGCCGGGCCATAGGAATTCCATGCAAGGTAGTGTTCGGGCTGGTATGGCTTGCCGTTGTCATACACCCTGACAAATGCAACATCAAGGTCGTAACTCGGATAGATGAAATTGTCATAATTACCGCCAAAAAATGCTGCCTGGTGGTCGGGCGAAAATACTAATCTTACATCATTAAATATTTTGTAGCTATAAATCCAGTACTCACCACCCTCATATAGCTTTACTATTTTTGATCGCAGCTTCGTCGAGTCAGACCAGAATCTTTCAAGTTCCTTAGTTTTATTCTTTATTATTCTTTCTGCATCAGCAGGATATTCAATTCCATCTATTGCCTCGTGCATTTCACTCGTAACATTGGTCATGGATTGCAGCAAGTAGAGTTCTATTCCCAATACCAGTTCGTCTTCCATATCTTCGGCATAGAACCCATTTCTTCGGTAATCATTCTTCTCGGTAGATAATCTTTCGACCAGTCTTGCAACAACATGATAATTGGTCATCGCAAGCCCGTTTTTGCCGACAAACGAACCCGTCCCGCCCGGGAATCGCAGCGACGAAAGCCTTATATGGCCGAGCCATTGCTTTGTGGGCTCAAATCCATACTTTGATTTTAATTGCCCCAGCGGCGGGTTGTCAAATGTCCACATGCCTTCATCGGCTCTTAGGCCGGATTTGGCCGCTATCATTATCAATAATAACATTGACACCAACAATAAATGCGACAATATATCCGACAAACAGGCAGCAGGTGTTTTTTGCAATTTTTTATAACTTGTATTCTTCATTTTCTTCTTTATAATTGAATCTTGATTGGATAAAACGATTAATTATTTATTAGATATATTAACCGGAAAGTACCGATAGAATAAATAAATTATTTATCAGATAAATCTATCAAGCAGTGCAGCTAATTTCTTAGCCGCTTGGCTGCGTTCATAATTGTTAACGGCGGTTAAATTAGGATTAAACGTTTTATTGCCTTCCTTCCATGCCGTAAATAATCTATGAAAGATGCCAGCAATTGCCTTGATTTCGGATTGATGAGCCACACTGCCGCTATTGGTTTCGGCCAAAAGTTTGGCAATTGCACTATTTTGCGGGGCAATGGCTATAATCGGCTTTTTCACTCCAATATATTCGTATACTTTCCCCGGCACTATCTCCTGGCTCTCCTTCGATTCGTCCACAATCAACAGCAAAGCATCGGATTTAAGGAGAAATTCTATGCTCTTTCGGTGGGGGACATAGCCATGTGTTACTATCGAATCCCGGAATGATACTTTGCCGTACATCTCCTCGACTTCGGCTCCGAAGCGGCCAATAAATTGGAGGCGGATGTCCTTCGGATTGACTTTGCCCTGCTCGATTAGCGATTCGATTGCTGCGAAAAAGCCGGCGGGGTTGCGTCTGCCATATAGCGAGCCGGTATAGGTAACAGTAAATTTATCGTTTTCTGCGCATTCCACAGCCGGAAAATCAGAAGAGTCATACCCATTTGGCACATGATGAAACTTATCCCTATCCAAAGCCGGATATTTGCCCAGGGCGTCTTTGATAATTCCTTCCCAGGCACATTCAACGGCGTCGGCTTCATTGAATGAATTGAACTCCATTTTCTTGTCAATATATCTTGGCAAGAACCATCTTTTGGGTGATGAAATAAAGCCCGTCCAGGGGTCACGAAACCCTGCCACCCAGGGCACATCCAGCATCTTCGCGGCTTTTCGGGCAATCAGCGAACATGTATAGGGCGGCGACGAGCTATAGACCGCATCGATTCTATGTTCTTTGATAATTTCCTTCACAGCCCTATTGGCCGTTGGCAGCCACCCAATCCTTGCGTCCGGAATAAAAAAAGTGGCCCTGATAAATTCGGCTATAATTTCCTTAGTGCTTTGTTGCTGCGAATCCTTCTTGATGGTATTCACATCGATTGCCTCGCCCTGTTTTTTGCCGGTCAGCAGCCGGTAGATGTCGTAAGGCTCATATATGCGGGATCTTTTAACGATTAGATCCTCGGGCAATTGCCGCATCAGGGATTCGTCGCGGGCGGGGAACTGCCCGTTCGATACCGTCAGCACTATCGGGCGCCAGCCAAATTCCGGAAGGTACTTGATATGCTTCAATACTCGCTGCACGCCCGGGCCGCCGGACGGAGGGAAATAATAAGCAATAATTAATAGGTTTTTCATGCCGTGATTAAATTATATAAAATGATGGATTAGATTTATCGATAATTAATTATATTGGTTTAAATTAGTAACTCACGTTACTCATATTTTTTTGTTCAATAGCCCTGACATTTATGTCGGGGACAATTATTGCCATGAAACAATGGGTTCTATCCCAAAGAACTTACATATTTGGCCAGAGCCAAGCGTTTATTGTGTAAATTATCCCCCGGCCTAAGGGCCGGAGCTAGTGCAGCTATTCGTAAAAAGGCTTAGTATATTCATCTCATTCCCAAATCGGAGATGCTGTGTGAAAATAAGAATAATTATTTTTAAATTCATCAATTGCTC
>JAJRTW010000128.1 GCA_024278075.1 Bacteroidota bacterium
CCTGCTCGCTTTGCTCACTTCCCCCTTTTTTAAGGGGGAATAGCCAATTAAATTCCCCCTTAAAAAAGGGGGATTAAGGGGGTTGTTATTCTCCTTAAAGCAGAAGCATGAATATCTTTTTCCTGACTACTTTTTGAGGGATCCCTATTTAATTTCATACACATACTTCCTATGTTTCATAACACTAATATCGTTAACAACTATGTTAACAGTGTAAATTCAAAAAAGTTTTAAATAACAGCCAAATATTTTCCTCAGTTTAATTTAATTGCTTAATTTTAATCTTCTTAACTATCGCAAAAATATCAACATAAATATATGCCCATAAAAGCAATTACAATAGATTATTGGAATACACTTTTCGATTCGTCGAACGGCAAAAAGCGTAATGATTACCGCATTAGGGCGCTTATTCAGCAGGTGGATAAGTTCGGCCTGGTGTTCAAGAGGCACCAGCTGGACGAGGCAATGAAGGCGTCTTGGGAGTATTTCAACAGCATCTGGATAAATGAATCCCGCACGCCGTCGACGGCCGAAACCGTTGGCTTTTTCTGGCGATACTTGAAGCTGCCCGAAGACGCTGCTTCGCTGAAGATTATTGCCGATGCTTTTGCCGACAGCATCCTTGCCTATCCGCCGCGATTGATGGCAGGTGCTAAGGATGCAGTCGCAAAACTTTCAGCCGAATATAAACTTGCCATCATTTCCGATACTGGGTTTTCGCCCGGCACTATCCTAAGGGGGCTGATGAGAGATAACGGTATAGAGGATTATTTCACTGCCTTCAGCTTCTCGGATGAAACCGGCGTGGCAAAACCCGACCCGCTGGCTTTTACCAATGCTTTGCAGCAATTGCATTGCTTCTCCGGCGAGGCCGTGCATATCGGCGATATTGAATTCACCGACATAATGGGAGCTAAAAAAATCGGGATGAAAGCCATTCGCTTTAAAGGTGACCTTACTCCGTTCACAATCAACGAGAACCCGGTAGAAACTATAGCCGATGCTGAAGCTGAACATTGGAGTGATATTTATAAGATTATTCGCAGCTTTCGGTAGCCGGGAATCAGGCTTCGGGTTTGTCGGGAACAAGCCGGCCATGAAGTAATATAATTATAATTTCTGATTATAAACCGATAAATTTATCAACAAAACACTATGAGCAAATATCAGCAAAACCTGAGACAAAAAGGACAAGGGGCCGAAGATGTAGCTGTTGAATTCCTCGAGGGCCTGGGCTATAGAATTGTCAAGCGTAATTTCCACTTTGGCCGCATCGGCGAAATCGATATTATAGCCAAAGATAAGGAAAGCCTCGTTTTTGTTGAGGTCAAAGGCCGGGAGTCGTTCAAATATGGCGACCCGCTTTTATCAATTACACCAAAGAAACAAAACTCTATGCGCCGGACAGCCGAAGGGTATTTATACGTGAACAAAATCTCTGATGTTGAGTGCCGGTTCGATATAATAACTGTCGACTTAAGGGAAAAGCCACCGAAAATAGAGCATTTGGTTAATGCGATGTGATTAGCCGTCAGGACGGGAAGTCCTGACATCACGTGAGAGATACCCCATTTTTCAAAGGGGGTGGTTCCGAAGGAAGCGGGGGTTTAAAATATTGAGGGTGGTGCCATATTCGGTTAGCCATCAGGACGGGAAGTCCTGACGGCACGCGGATTGCTACTCTGCGGATTGCTTGCCGGCATCCTTCTCGACCGGAATGGGATAATCGCCGTTAAAGCAGGCAGTGCAATATCCAATGCCCTCGCCTTTTGGCACCGAGTCGAGCAGTTTTTCCAATGAAAGATAATGCAGGGTGTCGGCCCCGATGGCCTTGCCAATTTCCTCTTCGCTGTCGTAGTGGTTGGCGATTAATTCCTCCTTGCTCGGAAAATCCATGCCGTAGTAGCACGGATACTTAATAGGCGGGGAAGTGATGCGGCAGTGGAGTTCCTTGGGGCCGGCCTCGCGGATAAGTTTTAATAATGCCTGCGAGGTCGTACCCCTTACGATTGAGTCATCAACCACCACCATATTTCTGTTCTCAATTACCCCCTTTACGGTATTAAATTTAGCTTTCACCTTGAATTCGCGGTTGTCCTGGCCGGGAGCGATAAACGTCCTGCCGACGTAGTGGCTTCTGATAAGTCCGATTTCGAATACTGTTGGCCCGTGGTGTTTATCATTGATGCGTGCAAATCCCAATGTGGCGGTATTGCCGCTGTCCGGCACGGCCGTAACGGTTATTTTATCGCCATCCTTCGGGACAAGCGGGCTTTCGTCTGCAAGGTTCTTGCCAAGTTTGCGGCGCACTTTATCTACGTTATGGCCGAAGATTTTGCTGTCGGGCCGCGAGAAGTAAACATATTCGAATATACAGTGCTTGGCTTCGGGAGTTTTCTCGATTATTTTATACGAATCAATTTCGCCGGTATCTATTGTCTTTTGGTTAATTACAATTATCTCGTTATGCCCGATAGAGCGGATATACTCGGCGCTGATAATATCGAATGCTGCGCTCTCGGAAGCAACGAAATAGGCATAAGTCCCGTCGGGATTCTTCTTGCGGCCGATATTCATTGGCCGTACGCCGTGGGGGTCGCGGGCGGCAATCAATGCATCCTCGGTCAGTATGGCCAGCGAATAAGCCCCGCGGGCAGTTTTCAAAGCTTCCCTGATTCGGCCAAGGACAGTTGCTTCTTTGCTGCGGGCTATCAGGTGCAGAAATATTTCAGTATCAGTTGTGGTCTGGAATATTGCACCTTCATTCTGAAGTTTTAATTTCAGCTCTTTCGTATTTGTCAGGTTGCCGTTATGGGCAATCGAGAGAATGCCCATTTTATAGAGCATATTAAAAGGCTGGATGTTGATCTTGGACGAAGCACCCGTGGTGGAATACCTGTTATGCCCGATGGCGGAACTGCCTTTCAGAATATCTGTAAATATTTTAGGGTCGGCGAATAATTCAAGCACCAACCCTTCGCCCCTATGGAAGGCGTAGCGGTTCTTTTGTTTTGCCTCGTCAAAATAAATGGACGTAATGCCGCTTGCTTCCTGGCCACGGTGCTGAAGTGCATGAAGGGCGTAGTAAATCATCAAAGAAGCCTGGGGATGGTTGTAGGCTCCAACAATTGCGCAATTCGGACGGGCCTTGTCATTCAAATCTATTGTAGTATTGTCGAAATCCATATCAGCGTTCATATATTCTCTTTTCGTGCTTTATGTTAGAACAATATATATTCACATTATTTCCATCCACAACTATAAATACAAATCTAACTAAAATGTATTGATTATTACTCATCCAAGATTGTTATTCATTTTGCTCGCAACCGTAGGCTCCTCAACCGCAATCGTTAACCCAACGGTTGCCAGCGCAGCCGCGAAGCCCCCGCCCCCCTATACATCCACCTCAAATTGAATTCTACAGAAATCAATATAATTAGCTTCTCAATTATTATTTTCTTATCTTAGGAGGTAACTTCGTTACTTTCTTATTTATAAAATATAAGCAGGCGGTTTTAATCGTCGGTCGATTATCGTAGGTTTGTTATTTATATATTTATATGTAATCCTGGGCTTAATTAATAAGGAAAAGATCCTATGGAATGTAGCAAAGAGCATAGATACAATAATGCTTTTAATAATTTACCACACGATCAGGGTGGAAGTGGAAGACACAAATGTGCTGGTTGTGCATATGATTTAGGCTTTGATGACGGATTGCACAGAAGAGAAAGACTTCACATTGATCTTGAGAGTTTACCGTACATTCAAGCAGGAGTTGTTAGACACAAAAGTCCTCACGCTGCAAATGCTCAAGGATATTTAGACGGAGTTATTCAATCATATAATTAATTTTCATACATTTGACTAAATATCAATTTATGCCTAAAACTTACGATATTCCAAGAAAATCAACCTTAAAAGTTAAAGATCTGTTCTACGAATACAATGTTGGTGCAAAACCATTTTTGAAGTGGGTTGGAGGAAAAAGACAATTGTTAAGCTCTTTTCAAGGCCTCTATCCTACTGATTTAAAGGAAAAGAAAATTAAAAATTACTATGAACCATTTGTTGGTGGCGGCGCTGTCTTTTTTGATGTTGCTCAAAATTACGAAATAGAAAACGCTTTCCTTTATGATATAAATGAGGAACTAATTTTAACGTACTTAGTCATTCAAAAAGATGTTAATAAACTGTTAGAGTTCTTATTCATATACGATAGACAATACAAACAACTGAACGAAGAAAAGCAAAAAGAATATTACTACGAAGCACGAGATAGTTTCAATCATCTGCGATTTAATATTGACTATAATAACTATTCTGAAAACTGGATTCAAAGAGCTGCACAAACTATTTTTCTAAACAGAACTTGTTTTAATGGATTATTTCGTTTCAATTCAAAAGGAGGATTTAATTCTCCTATGGGAAGATATAAAAATCCTAAAATAGTTGACGAACAAAACTTACTTAATGTTTCTAAACTTCTTGAAATTGCAACCATTAAAAAAGCTGATTTCAAAGAAGTTAAAAGCGACCTCAATGGAGTTAGTTCATTCGTATATTTTGATCCACCTTACAAACCAATAAGTAAAACAGCAAGTTTTACAGCCTATAGTAAATTGACTTTTCAAGACGATGAACAGCTACAACTTGCAGGACTATATTATGAATTACATGAAAATGGTTACTTATTAATGTTGAGTAATTCCGATCCGAAAAACACAGATCCCAATGAAGATTTCTTTGATAAAATTTATAAAGACTATCGAATAACGAGAGTTGATGCGAAAAGATCTATCAACTCCGACCCAACAAAAAGAAATTCTATAAAAGAAATTGTTGTAACAAATTATTGATAAAAAAGATGGAGAAAGGAAGAAAGACAAACATCACAGGTACTCAACTTGAAAAAGCTGTTCAGACAGTACTTGATCAAAAAGGGTTTGAAATAGAAATGTATCGTAAATGGGAAAAGAATCCCAATAATTATGGAAAAGAGCTTTTGTTAAAAAACGTTCCTTTCGAAACAATATATGGCCATAAAGGAAATACTGAATTTCTTTTAATCTCTGAGAAGTATAATTTAAGAATAAGAATAGAGTGCAAATGGCAACAAAGTGCAGGTTCTGTAGATGAAAAATTGCCTTATTTATACTTGAACACAATTGAAGCGATGCCTGAAAAAGACATTATGATATTAATTGACGGTGATGGATTTAAGGCTGGAGCAAAAACTTGGCTTAGAAATGCGGTTCAAGAAAAGTTATATGCAAATGAATCGAATGATGATACAAATGTGATGGTATTCTCTTTATCTGAATTTTTTACTTGGGCAAATAATACATTTCAATAGCTGAAAAGAAATTATTTCCATCCACAACTATAAATACAAATCTAACTAAAATGTATTGATTAATACTCATGCAAGATTGTTATTCATTTTGCTTGCAACCGTAGGGCATCTATCCTGCAACCGTAGGGTTAACCCTGCGGTTGAGATTCTACACCACCACCTCAATCTCATCGCCCCACTTGCCAAAGCCGTGGGCATTGCGAGCCCGCACCCGCACATCCCACCTGCCTTCCGCCTTCTGCCAAATGAACGAAGTCTCCGACCCTTCGTAAATCTCATTCCACTTGGTACCCAATGAATTGGCACCCGACGAGTCGGTCTGCATCTCGCATTGATAACTCGTCGCACGCTCAACTGCATCCCAACTGAAGACGGAATTAAGATCATCGTAAGACAAATTTTCCGGCGGCTTCGGCTGGCCGCGGTGGTGGGCCTTGGCCTGAACAAAACCGAGGTCGATCAACAAAGGGTTGCGTTTGCCCCAATACGACACGCACCAATTATAAAGAATTCTCAACTGCACCGAGTCCGCATCAAACAGGTCGTTCAATGCCTTGGTCGTGTCATTGGCAATCCTGCCGGCCTCAAGTGCAAGTTTATATTCAGTTTCAACATTATCGGCAAGCGGGACAAGGCTTGCAACCATTCCGGCAGGCAAAGCCCGGGGGTCGCCCGCAGCCAACCTCTCGGCGTTCTTCTCAATTAGCTCAATCGCCTTGTAATATCTCTGTTGGTTGTTTTGTGGCACAGTCCCGGCAATACCAAATTCCTTCAATGTCAGCTTGTCATCGCCATATCGCGACTTCAACAGCTTCCTTAGCTGCACATAACGCTCAAGCATCGCAGCATCGGCGTCCTGGCTGGCCTGGAAAGCGGTGCCTTTTTCGCCAATTTTATTCGTTTGTGCCACTAAAGCATCATCATAAGCAGCCGAAGCACCTTGCGCCCAAGCGAGCAGTGCTGCTTCAATTTCCAGTTCGGCGGCATGCATGTCGATATTGCCCGAAATAAAGGAAAGCCTTGTGCCTCTCGTGCCGCGTGAATCCCTGGTGAATAAGTTGTTAGCAATGATAAATGCCATGAGCAGCCCCTCAATCTATGATTCGAATCGTTTATTTATTCATTTCTCAATACTATCAATAGCGTCACCCTGAGCCCTTCGGCTTCGCTCAGGATAAACTTAGTCGAAGGGTGAATGAGTTGTCTATGGTTCGACTCCGCTCACCATGACAGGACATCCGCTCACCATGACAGGACATCCGCTCGCTATGATAAGCTATTGTAATTCTATATATCTATATCGCTATTTAATATATCATAGACGTTATTCTTTATATTTATATTGTAATACTTCTTATGAATATTGTAATACTACTCGTGGGTATTGTTATTCTACTCATAAGTAATGCGTTTCTATTTATGGTTAATGTAATTCAATTAACAGGTAGTGCAATACTATTAATAAGTACAGTAATTTACGATGCTAATTAGATATATAACTTTATTGATTATATCTATTACGATACTTATATTATATTCTTCTTTATTAATATAATGTATTACGAAATATAATTATTGATTATATCTATATATATATACTATTATTATAGAACATTTATGATATAAATCATTATTTATATCAATTTATTATTAGCTTTTATGCATTAATTTATAGATAATATCATCGGAATCGCAATGTTCATTAGGGAAACCCCCGATTCCTGCGGTACCATCCCCTTTGAAAAAGGGGGTATTAAAGTCTCCCTTTACCAAGCAGGCTTGTCTCAAAGGGAGATTTAGAGGGTTTAATCATTTATGCATTAATTTATAGATAATATCATCGGAATCGCAATGTTCATTAGGGAAGCCCCCGGTTCCTGCGGAACCACCCCCTTTGAATAAGGGGGTATTAAAGTCTCCTTTTACCAAGCAGGCTTGTCTCAAAGGGAGATTTAGAGGGTTTAATCCTCCTTCCCAAATTCCGATTTGTGCTGGGCAGTTTAGTGATAAGCTTTTCCACGAGCTAAAGCAACCGGTTGCAAGCACGTGGCTATTGATATTTGGATTTCATTGCCTTTTCAACAGGACATAGCAATCAAGTATAAATCAAGAACGGCTCTCATTTTTAACAGCACATCATTACCTTAATAAATATTATTTCCTTATCTTTGGATGTAACCTCGTTACGTGGTAACTTCGTTACGTGGTAACTTCGTTACGTGGTAACTTCGTTACCCTTTTAATTTTTGCAATATAAACCTACGCTTTAAATCGTAGGTTGCTTTGGTGAACAACTTATGACCCTGTCATGGAATGAAATTCGCAGTAATGCACATGCCTTTGTAAAGGATTGGTCCGGCGAGACAAGCGAAAATGCAGAAGCTAAACCCTTTTGGATTGATTTCTTCGCTATCTTCGGCATGAAACGCAAAGGCCTTGTCAGATTCGAAGAACCTGTTAAACGCAGCGATGATTCGCAAGGTTTTATCGATGTGCTTTGGCCCGGCCAAATCCTGATTGAACATAAATCCGCCGATAAAGACTTAGACAAAGCCTATACGCAGGCACTTGACTATATCCCCGGCCTCCGCGACCGCGACAAACCGAAATTCATCTGCGTTTGCGATTTCAACCGCTTTAAACTGCACGACCTCGAAGAAGATATTTGGTCTGAATTCACCATCGATGAATTGCCAAAGCATATTCAGGACTTTGGATTTATTGCCGGGTATAAGAAGCGGATATATAAGGACGAGGACCCGGTCAATATCGAGGCGGCCTATCTGATGGGCAGGCTCCACGATGCTCTCGAGGCAAACGGCTATACCGGGCATAACCTCGAGGTCTATCTTGTGCGTTTGCTCTTCTGCCTTTTTGCCGAGGATACCAGCATTTTCGATAAGGATTTGCTGCGATATTATATTGAGAACAAAACCAGCGGGGACGGCAGCGACCTCGGGGCAAGGCTGGCGCAGCTCTTCCAGGTGCTGAACACAGAGGAATCCGCCCGGCAGAAGAATTTGGACGAAGACCTCGCCGCTTTCCCTTATGTGAACGGCAGGTTGTTCGAAGAGCCTTTGTTCATTGCCTCGTTCGACCGCAATATGCGCGAGACGCTGCTGAATTGCTGTGCTTTGGACTGGTCGAAAATATCGCCTGCCATATTCGGCTCTATGTTCCAATCGGTTATGAATGCCGAAGAACGCCGGAACCTTGGGGCGCACTACACTTCCGAGAAGAATATACTTAAATTGATTAAACCGCTCTTCCTCGACGAACTTTATGAGGAATTCGGAAAAGCCAAAAAGAACAAAAAGAAGCTGCGCGAATTCCACAAGAAGCTGTCCACATTGAAATTTCTCGATCCGGCGTGCGGTTGTGGGAATTTCCTTATCATCACATACCGCGAACTCCGGCAACTGGAAATCGAAATCCTCAAGATACTCGAAAAGGACGAAGGGAAAATTGCCACAAGGCTCGACGATATTGTCTGGATCAACATCGACCAGTTCTACGGCATTGAGATTGACGAGTGGCCCGCCCGCATAGCCGAGGTGGCAATGTGGCTGATGGAACACCAGATGAACATGAAGCTATCGGCCGAGTTCGGGGAATATTACCTGCGGCTGCCATTGGAAAAGACAGCCAACATCCACAACGCCAATGCCCTCCGCTTAGATTGGAAAGAAGTGGTAGCACCCGGCGAGTTGAGCTATATTCTTGGTAATCCGCCGTTTGTGGGGTCTAAATTACTTAATAAAGAACAAAGAGTTTTAATGGCTGAATTATTTGTTGGAGTAAAAAATGGAAAGATTCTCGATTTTGTAACTGCCTGGTATTTAATAGCTGCAAAATATATCCAAGAATCTGAAATTAAAGTCGCTTTCGTTTCCACTAATTCAATTACACAAGGTGAGCAAGTAAGCGTCCTTTGGAATGAATTGATAAATAACTATACAATTAAGATTCACTTTGCACACAAGACATTCAAATGGAGCAACGAAGCGAAAGGCAAAGCTGCTGTATATTGTGTGATTATTGGTTTCGCTAACTTTGATGAAAATAACAAGAGGCTATTTGAATATGAAGATATAAAGGGCGAACCACAAGAAAGAAGTGTTATTAATATAAATCCCTATTTAGTTAACAGCATTGATATAATTATAACTAATAAAGGCATACCGATAGGAAATGTACCGAAAATGCACTTTGGGAACATGCCTTTAGATGGAGGTAATTTATTATTTACTAATCAAGAAAAAGAGGAATTCCTAATTGATGAACCTAATAGCTCAAAATATTTTCTTAGGCTAATTAGTGCAAGAGAATTTCTTAACAATGGAATCAGATGGTGCTTGTGGTTGGAAGATGCGAATCCAAAAGAAATCAAATCAATGCCCATGATTTTAGAGAGAATAAAAAGAGTTAAGGAATTTAGATTAAATAGCGTTGCTCCTTCAACACAAAAGCATGCAGAGACTCCATCATTATTTAGAGATAGAAATAGACCTGATACATTTATTGTTATTCCTAGCACATCATCCGAAAGAAGGGATTACATACCAATTGGATTCTTTGATAAAGAAAATATAGCAAATAACAGTTGCCATATTATCCCCGACGCAACAAAATATCACTTTGGAGTATTAACAAGTACGATGCACATGGCCTGGATGAGGGCTGTTTGCGGCAGATTAGAAAGTAGGTATAGATACAGCAAAGACATCGTCTACAACAACTTCCCCTGGCCGAAGGACATAAGCGAGAAACAGGAGGCCAAGATAGCGGAGCTGGCCGACAAGGTACTGCAGGCACGCGAGCTATACCCCGACAGCTCCCTTGCCGACCTCTACGACCCATTGACCATGCCGCCGCCCCTGCTAAAGGCCCACAAGGCATTAGACAGAGCAGTTGACCGAGCCTACCGCAAGGCACCATTCACCAGCGAGGCCCAGCGGCTGGAGTTCCTGTTCGATTTATATCAGGAATATACGTCGGGTATGTTCGTTGAGGAGAAGAAGAAGAAGAGGAGGGGGAAGAAAGGCCAACATCCGTAGCAAGCCCGCAACCGTAGGGTTCACCCTGCGGCAGCGAGCTATGAACCAGATCACAAAAGAATGTAGGGGGCGGTTCCAAACCGTCCCGCAATAAACCACACTGGAAAACATATGAAAAATAATGGGAGATACTATGTCAAGCCAAGAATTAGAATCTTATCAGGATAATATTTTCGAACAACATAAGATGATGAACGAATTCAGCAAAGAGTACTGGTCTGCCCGAGATTTTTATAAAATCATTGACTATAAAAGATGGGAAAGTTTCATTAATGTCATAAATAAAGCTAAAAAGGCTTGTGAGAATTCCGGACAGAGAGTAGAAGACCATTTCCGCCGGGTGACGAAATTGGTCACAATTGGTTCGAAAGCACCAAGGGATATTGGCGATCTCCATTTATCACGATATGCGTGTTATTTGATTGTCCAAAATGCTGACCCTTCTAAAAAGGTAGTAGCTCTCGGGCAAACTTATTTTGCAATTCAAACCCGAAAGCAAGAAGTACAGGATACAGAAGAATATAGAAATCTTGCCTCCGAAGATGAGAAAAGACTTTATCTCAGGGAAGAAATGAAGAAGCACAATAAACAACTTGCATCGGCGGCAAAAAATGCAGGAGTCCTATCTGGCCTGGATTATGCTATTTTTCAAGACCACGGGTATAAAGGCCTTTACGGTGGGTTAGGTGCAAAAGATATTCATAGTAGAAAAAGCCTGAAGAAGAATCAAAGTATTCTTGATCACATGGGAAGCACGGAACTTGCTGCAAATCTTTTCCGTGCAACACAAACTGAAGAAAAATTGAAACGTGATAATATTAAAATTAAAAAGCAAGCTAATGTCATACATAAGGAAGTCGGAGAGAAAGTCAGGCAAACGATTAAAGAACTGGGTGGGACGATGCCGGAGAACTTACCATCTGAGGGTAGCATAAAAAAGATAGAAAGACAAATGAAGAAGAAGCTGAAAAATTGAAGTAATAAAAACAAGGAAAAATCAGTCGAACGGCTCCTACGCATCCCCGCTGTCAGCGTTGGGACTATGGCGGTGATTGGGGAGATGGGGGAAGAGAATTAATTAGATTAATCATAAAATATCTAAAACACCTGACAGGCAATGGATAACAGATATTTGTGATAACTAATAAGCCAAATTTATTCACCGTACTATCGGCCTAACTCGTATATTACCAAAAAGATACGAAACTATAGAGTAAAAGTCCCGCAATAAGCGGGTTAATTAGATTAATCATAAGTATCATTAATATAACTCTACAGGACAACATGAAAATAGTAAGCTGGAATATAAACGGATACCGGGCAATCACCGGCCAGAATAAGAAGAAACGCTATGACGTAATCACTCGCGAGAATATGCTCTTCGATTATATCGCAAGGGTGCAGCCGGATGTTATCTGTATGCAGGAAACCAAGGCGCATCGCGAGTAGATAGACGAGGACAAACTCGCCCCCGAGGGGTATGAAGGCCATTGGCATTCCTGCTCGATTAAGAAGGGCTACAGCGGGGTGCTGACATTCACGAAAATCAAGCCCGATAAAGTAACAACCGAATTCAGCCGGCCGGAGTTCGACGGCGAGGGGCGGTTCATTGAGCTGGATTTCGGCGAATTTGTCCTGATGAACATTTATTTCCCGAACGGGACCTCCGGGCAGACGAGGGTGGACTATAAGCTCGGGTTCTATGATGCACTGTTCAACTATGCCGAATCACTGCGGAAGCAGGGGAAGAAGGTGCTTATCTGCGGGGATTACAACACTGCCCACAGTGAAATTGACCTTGCCCGCCCAAAGGAGAACGTGGGCAATTCCGGTTTCCTGCCGATAGAGCGTGAGAAGCTGGACTGGATAACCGGCCTCGGCTATGTGGATACGTTCCGCCAATTCAATAAGGAGGGCGGTAATTATACCTGGTGGACGGCACGCGGCGGCGCCCGTGAAAGGAACGTGGGCTGGCGTATAGATTATCATTTTGTTTCGGAGGATTTATTGCCGCTTGTGAGGAATTCGTACCACCAGCCGGATGAACTGGGTTCGGACCATTGCCCGATTGTAATTGAACTAAGTGTGTGATGGGTTGGTGGCGGAATAAGCAATAGCTTCACAATGCTTGGACAGGCCTATTGCGTGGAGTACATCCCGTTTGCAAAAAAATATGTATAGCCGTAGAAGCTTAATAATTCTGATACTTAGCCTGTTTTTTCGTATATTGGGGTAGGGGGGGAGGGAAAGAACAGTTTGTGAATAATAAAAAAGAAAATTAATAAATGACTAAAACAAGAAATATATCAGCAATTGACCTCTTCTGCGGAATAGGAGGTTTGTCATATGGACTAAAGAAAGCTGGAATAAAAGTAAAAGCTGGAATAGACCAAGATACAACTTGTGAATATGCTTATACGAAAAACAACAAAGCAGATTTTATTGGTGATGACATTTCAAGTTTAAATGGAAATAACCTCATTGATAAATATTGGAATAAAGACGAAATTAAAATTCTTGTTGGATGTGCTCCTTGCCAGCCTTTTTCTACTCATTCAAACAAAATTAAAGGAAAAGAAAATAGCGGGAAATGGAATCTGCTTAATGAGTTTATCCGCTTGGTACAAGAGACAAACCCCGATATTGTTTCAATGGAGAACGTTCCAAATTTATCCAATAAAGACATTTTTCATGATTTTGTTTCAGCCCTAAAAGAAAGTGGTTACTTTGTTTCCTTTGAAAATGTGTACTGTCCTGATTTCGGAATCCCACAAAAAAGAAGGAGACTTGTACTTCTTGCTTCTAAGTATGGAGAAATCAATTTGATAGATAAAACAAGAAGACCTGAAAAATACAAAACTACAAAAGGAGCAATAGGCCATTTAGAAAAGCTAAATAATGGTGAAAAATCTAAAATAGACCCTTTACATTTCACCACTGAACTTTCTGAAATAAACATTAAAAGAATTAAGGCCTCTAAACCAAATGGTTCTTGGATGGATTGGAGTAAAGACTTAAGGCTAGCCTGTCATAATAAAGAATCTGGCACAACTTATAAATCTGTCTATGGAAGGATGAGCTGGGACGAACCTTCACCTACAATAACAACCCAATTTTATAATTATGGTACAGGACGATTTGGCCATCCAGAACAAAATAGAGCCTTGACTATTAGAGAAGCAGCACTATTACAAACTTTTCCCAGAAATTATAAATTCTATAAAAGTGTTAACGATATAACTCTTAATAAAATTGGAGTTCATATTGGCAATGCCGTCCCCGTTGACTTGGCATACGTTATTGGCAAAAGCATATTGAAACACCTTAAACAATTTAACAGCGATGAATAAATTTACTTTTAACATATCATTAAGTGTTTTAAATCATTTAGGAAGAAACCTTTATAGGAGTTTCATAACGGTACTTGGAGAGGCTGTATCAAATTCTTGGGATGCAGAAGCTGATAATGTTTGGATATATTTAAATAGGGAAGAAAACTTTCTCGTAATTAAAGATGATGGCAATGGAATGGATGAAAATGATTTTCAATCAAAATTCTTAAAAATTGGATATTCAAAACGAAAAGATGGTGAAACCAAAACTCCAAACAAAGACAGACCTTACATTGGTAGAAAAGGGATTGGTAAATTAGCTCTGCTTTCTTGTGCAGAACGGATATCTGTTATATCAAAAACAAATGATACTGAATTCATTGGAGGTATTATTGATAACTCTGGTCTTGACCAAGCAATTGAAGATGATTTGACACCTCAAGAATACCCTCTTGAAACATTAGATTATAACATTTTTGATAAATACTCAGAGAATTTGAAAAAGGGTACGATTATTTATTTTGACCAAATTCAAGATGGAATTAAAAATACCGAAGAATACCTAAAGAAAGTAATAGCACTTTATTTTCGATTTTCTTTATTGGATGATAAATTTAACATTTTCTTTAATGATGAACCGATTACTATTGATAGTCTTGATTCGTTAGCAGATTCAACACAGTTTTTATGGAAAATTAATATTTCAAATGATCCATTTGTTTTAAATAAATTACTTTCAAATCAACATCTCAAAAGCTCAAAAACAATTGATTCGAGCGTAATTAAATCTGGTTTTATCGGTTCAGTAATTAAACCACGAAATTTAAAAATACTAACAACTGAAGAAAAGGTTGGGATTGATTTATTTGTTAATGGACGGCTAAGAGAAAAAGACTTGTTGAAACACATACCTTCAGCACGTATTGCTGAAAGCTACTTGTATGGACAAATACATTGCAATTTTCTTGATGATGAAATTGACCGTTTTACAAGTAGCAGAGAAGGAATTGTCTCTGATGATGCTTTATTTCAAAAAATACTTGCCGAACTCAAGTCTATTATCGCTGTCATTATAGATGACTGGGATAAATGGAGAATTGACCTAAGACAAGATGGTGATTCAGAAAATCCAAGAATTTCAAAAAAGGAAAGAAAATCAAGAGAACTGTTTAACACAATTGCTGATGATTTTGTGCTTCCAAAGGGTTCTGAAAATTACGACAAGGTTGAAGATTGGATTAAAAAATTGGCAAATGATGCACAATTTAACTTTTCATCGTATGGTGAGTGTTTTATTTCCGAAAACCTATTGAGAAATTTTATTACGGAAGAAAAAATTGAACTCTCCGATAGGGCAAAATCCGATATTACAGAATATAAATTAAGAGAGGAAAGAAATAAGAATATCGCTAATTTAAGTATAGAGCTTAGACAAGGAGAGTCTGATTTATCCTATTTAGATATGGATGGATTAGCAAATCTTGTTGATAAGCCAAGCGACCCAATTAAAGAAGCGGGAATTGCAAGAGATGCAAAAGAATACAAGCCAGTACGTGATGCTTTGGCTCATACTGCGTTACTGACCGAGTTAGCCAAACTAAGATTAACATCAACTTATGAAAACATTAAAGCAAGGATAAAAAGCATCTTAAATGATTGAATTGCAGGCACCTAACAATACACAACAATAACAGCCGGTTCAGCAGTTAATTCCAGCATTACAGCCCGCTTCTGCATCCTTCGCAAATTGAAAGATTTGTGCTTCGAAATCGCTTACTATTCATAGCCTAACCCACTCACCTTCCACTGCCGGCGAATAATAATATTACTTGCTTTAAATCGTATTTATTTATATATTAGTATATACATTGTATAAACAATTAAGATCAGTATGGAAACAACGGTAAAAAAATGGGGCAACAGCCTTGCTATCAGGGTTCCGAAGAAAGTTGCGGAGGAATGTAAGATGTACGACGGTTCAAAGGTGTCGATCAGCCATGATGGAAAAGGAATGTATGTTAATGTAATTGATAAAGCAGATGAATTAAAAGCGCTGCTTTCTGAGATCACACCTGATAATATTCATGCTGAAATTTCATTTGAAGAAAAAATTGGCCGTGAAGTATGGTAGAAACCGGCAGCTATGCTCCTGAAAGGGGCGATTTGGTTTGGTTGAACTTTAATCCCCAAACCGGCCATGAGCAAAAGGGCAGAAGGCCTGCTGTTGTATTATCGCCTAAGGAATACAACCTAAAAGCTGGCTTGGCGATTCTATGCCCGGTAACATCAAGCATCAAAGGTTATCCCTTCGAAGTAATATTACCAAAATCTTGCAGTATTCACGGCGTTATTTTATCGGATCAGATAAAGAGTCTTGATTGGTCTGCAAGGGGCCTGGAATTGATTGAAAAACTGCCTCGATCAGTTATTTCCGAGGTGCAAATGAAGTTGGAATTGCTTGTGTTGTAAACCCCCGGTTCCAACGGGACATTCGTCCCTTCGGAACCACCCCCTTTGAAACAAGCTCGCTTGGCAAATGGGGTATTAAAGTCTCCCTTTTTCAAAGGGAGATTTAGAGGGTTTTAGAGGGTTTTAGAGGGTTTTAGAGGGTTTTAGAGATTCAGAGGGTTCCTTAATTATTATTTTTCCACCCGGCCTTCCCGTCCTGAAGGCTAACCAATATTCTCAAGCAATATTTCGGCTATGTCCTTCACCTGTACGTTTTCCACTTCTTTGTCCTTCACACCATCCGTCAGCATAGTCATGCAGAACGGGCAATTGCTTGCTATGGTTTCGGCGCCGGTTGCCAACAGCTCTTCGGTTCGTTCTATATTCACACGTTTGCCTTCGGTTTCTTCCATGAACATCTGCCCGCCGCCGGCACCGCAGCAGAAGCCCCTGTCGCCGGTGCGTTCCGGTTCAAGGATATTCAGCCCGGGTATGCTCTTGATCGTGTCCCTCGGCTCATCGTACATTTCATTGTACCTGCCGATATAGCAAGAGTCGTGGTATGCTACGTTTACTATACCCTCGCTGCCATTCTTTATCTTTAATTTGCCAGAATTAATCAAATCCATCAGGAAGCGGCTGTGGTGGATTACTTCAAATTTACCGCCGAAATCGGGATATTCATTTAATATGGTATTGAAGCAATGCGGGCAGGTAGTCACGATTTTCTTTACATTATACCTGTTCATCGTATCGATGTTTGATTTAATCAGCGTATCGGCCAGGAATTCGTTGCCGGCGCGGCGTGCCGAGTCGCCGTTGCATTGCTCCTCGGCCCCGAGGATAGCGAAATCAACGCCAGCTTTTTGCATCAATTTCGAGAATGCAACTGATACTTTCATGGACCTGTCGTCGAAACTGCCGAAGCATCCCACCCAGAACAATACATCGAAATCCGGATTCTGCGCTGCAATCTTCACTCCGGCACCATCTGCCCAATCCGCCCTTTCCGATGGCGAGAAAGCCCACGGAGTGGCGTTGGTTTCGAAGTTGCCGAATGCAGTTTGCAGTTCGGGCGAGATAGCAGCCTCCATCATAACCAGGCTTCGCCGCATACCCACAATCGCCGGCACATGCTCAATATTCACGGGGCATTCCTGCATGCACGCACCGCAAGTGGTGCATTGCCACAAAGCCTCCGGGCTGATATAATCACCGATCAGCTTTTTATCCATTGTCTTCTGTTCTTCTTCGGAAAGCTGAAATTGCTTCGGCTGGCGGTTTTCCTTTGCGGCTTGCTGGTTTTCCTTTTTCTGCCGTACAAGAATGGGCGCCCGGTCGAAAGTGCGTTCCCTAATTTGAATGATGATGTCTTGCGGAGAAAGGATTTTGCCTGTTTCAAAGGCCGGGCAAACGCTGTCGCAGCGCCCGCAATGAGTGCAGCTATAACTGTCGTGGATTGTTTTCCACGAGAAATCTTCGATGTCGACTACTCCGAATATCTCGGCCCCCTCCTCTTCAAAATTAATAGGATCAAGAGAGTTAACTGGCCCAATGGTTGAGAAAAACACATTCGGTATGGATGTATATACATGGAGGTGTTTCGAATACGGCAGGTAGTTCATAAATAACAAAATGGCAATGATATGCATCCACCAGAAAATATCATGCAGCATCGGGGCAGTTTCAGGGCTGATATAGGCGGCTATAATATTACCAACCGGATGAACCGCAGACGAACCGGCGATGCCGGCCGACACTGCAGCGGCATTCTGCAATAGTATCGTTGACACCACAACAGCTATAAGAGCGAGAATAAACACGGCGTCGAATATCTCGCCGCCCGAATTCGTTTGCAGCCGTTTGATTTTCAAGACAAATCTTCTAAGAAGGGATGTGACGATTGCAGCAAAAATCAACAGGCATAGCACGTCTGTGAGAATAGTAATCAGCGAATAAACCGGGCCAAGGAAGTTCCAGAAGTGCTTAATCCCAAAACCTTCGAGCACCGATTGTGATGCTGAGAACAAAAGTATAAGATAGCCCCAGAATATCGAGGCATGAATGGCGCCGGCCGCTTTGAACCGCAATAATTTTGATTGGCCGAATGCTATCATAAATGTTTGCCATATCCTTTTGCCAATCCTGTCGGAGCGGTTCTCGGGCTTTGCTATCAGAATAAAAGATGTAAGGCGGATAACGTTTCGGGTAACGAATGCGACTGAAAAAAGAAAAATCAGAATAAATATAGCGTTTTGAATGCCAAATTCCATAATCACTAAATAAATAAGTATATTAAAGTTACTACAATTATAAATCAATTGCTCTGAATCTGAAAAAATTCGATGTGAAATTAACTTAAATACCAATAAAAAACAAGCATATATTCATTAATAATAATTTAGAAAACCTGAATAAAAATTAAGGTTTCCTCAAAAAGTAGTAGGAGAAGAAGATTTTGGTTCTTATGATTTAAGGATAATAACAACCCCTTAAATCCCCCTTTTTTAAGTGGGAATTTTATCAACTATTCCCCCTAAAAAAAAGCAGGGGGGTGTTCTCCAATCTGCAATGCAAAATGTATAATAAATCCATTTTCTTGCACTTTCATAGTTAAATATCTATTGTAACTGTAATATCAATGAACTGTTAGTACTTTATAAGGGCAATCTAAATATAAATTAAACTATCAGTTGCAAGAGCATTACTTCACCCTTGCAACGGCCAGCAATTCCACTCCGGTTATATCTTCATATAGCCTGCCGATTTTTTTTCTGAATGAAATATTTGAGTTAAAGTATTTCGCAAATGATTTATTTGCCAGCCTGTTTGCTTGCCGGGTAATGCTGTTATTCGGCCTGCCCGCAGAAACAGACACTACTTCATATCCGGCGGAATTCAGAAGAAATCTCAATGATTTTTCGGAGAAATGGAAATAGTGATTTTCCGGCTGAAACCAAATCCATTTATCCTTTAATAATCTGCTCCAAAACGAATCGAAAGCCGGGACGCGAATGAATAATAAACCATCGGGATTCAGCCTGCGGCGATGCTCTTTGACAGTGTCTAATGGGTCATGGAAATGCTCCAGCGAGTGCCACATGGTAATAATATCGTATTTGGAGGCGGCCGTATCCGGGCTGCTGCTAACATCTAATCTTAGCCTTTGCGCATATTTTCTGGCGCTTTCCGAAGGCTCGATGCCCGTTACGGCATAGCCATATCTTCTTGCCTCATCGATGAAGAATCCCTTGTCGCAGCCAACATCGAGGATAGATGCCGGTGGTTGCTTATGTTCCATTATAGCCGCTATCAAGGCAATTTGCTCGGGAAGCCGGAATAATCGCCTCTTTTCGGTTTCGTTCACGCCGCCGGATGATATTTTGTAATCGCTTTGGTAGTAATCATTTAATATGCTTTGTTCGGGAATGTCTTTCAGATAAGCAATACCGCAATTATTGCATTTCATTAACTCTGCGCCGCCAATTGCCAGATCAATTATTAATTCGGAATTGCAGATTCTACATTTTCTTTGATTTTTGCCGGACATATTCAATGCCGTCTCCCTTTTAATTATCGAAGTTTATCTCTGGCTTTCCACATTCAGATAGTTGCCAATCCTGTGCTTAACAGAGGCTTTCAACGGAACAGAACGGAATCTTATTATAATAAATCCATCACCTTTTTTCTTGAAATACATTGCAATTATTGAAAAGGCCATCCCGAGCGGATACCACAGGCCATCGGATATTAACTGATTGCCAACTAAAAAGTTGATGACTATTTGTATTACCAAAATATAATACACTAATCCGAGAAGCCTCTGTTTATCAGCATCTTCATCCCGGATCAGCATCGGGAATCTAATAAAATTCACAGTAATGATTACAAGCGAAGCAAACAAAGCGCAAAACGCCGCCAGCCCCACAGCCCCCAGTTCGGCCAGAACTGCAAACACTGTGAAATCGCTGTAGCTAATGTCCGATTTTTTGCTTTTATATGTCAGCCCCAGGCCATTGCCAATTATGGGGTTTTCCTCCCAAATTGATATTGATTCATTCACGTTCCTGATTCGTCCGGAAAATGATTCGCCCTCAATATATTTTTTCTTTCCGGTGATGGAGATAATTCCCGAAATACGCTTCTCGAACAGTCCCACCACGCTGATGCCGGCATAATAATTTACAAAGCCGTCGAACACCAGTATTAGAATTATAGTCGAAAAGCAGGCAATCAATATCGGGCCGATTCTCTTTCGCTTCTCAAATAGCAATATCGAACCTACTATTAAAACAATGCCTACGAATCCTGAAATGGAGAAAGTC
This sequence comes from Bacteroidota bacterium, assembly GCA_024278075.1. Taxonomy (GTDB): domain Bacteria; phylum Bacteroidota; class Ignavibacteria; order Kapaibacteriales; family UBA2268; genus JAJRTW01. Next base: position 20,525 of record JAJRTW010000128.1, read on the forward strand.
AGAAATAAGGTGCCAACCGACAGAACGAAGCAAAAAATGTTAAACGCTTTGGATTTAATAAATGGCTTCTCCTTTTGCAAAAACGGTATCAGTAGAAAAGTAAATATATATAAATTATAAATTGCCAGAGTGGAGGGTTCGGTGAAAAACGAAGTGGCTCTGTAGAAGTTCGAATATTTAAGGCTTAGCTGCACCACATCTTCGGTGTTGGCCAGTTCGCCTCGGCCAAGCAGGCTAATGTTGGAATAATTCAGCCAGGCCAGCGGCAAATCCATAGCCCGGGCGAATATCTGGTATATAGCAAACAGATTAATAATTATCGAAAGGACTATCCAGGTGCGGATTACATTTTTCCACACATCCGGTTTCAGCGGATAGCATAAGCAGATAAATGTGAACAAGCACAGGAAATACAGATGCGCAGCGGATTTGAAATACTGAACTATATGGCCTTCGCCGGCCCAGAATAGAGGAGTTAGCCCGGACAGCAGAACTGCAATAATAAAGCAAAGAAAGAAAAAGACGGAGTGATTCTTGGGTATCTTCAGCGCCACCCCATCCCATATTACTTTTTTGGCTGTTACGATGAATAATATCAGGCTAAGAATATCGAGCGAGGTTACGCCATAGGTGCCTATGCTGAAAACCTGGTAGGATTTCCCGAAGAAAGCAATGAATATCAGGACAATTAGGAATTGCATAAAAAATGATAGAAAATACTATTATCGTTAGCAATGTAAGATAACAAAGTTACAGAATTTATGGCATATACCTATATAAAAAGGATCGCCTTAACAAAACGTCACCAGTAGCGGATTCGAACGGGCCGGTGTTTATGGCTATAATGGCAATAATAACCCGAATATTTCGGTTTATATTTCGCTGATTTCCTAATTGCATCCTTGATAGTAAATTATTGACATCCGGGATATCCAATCCTTCGATAGTGCCGGACACCAGTCTCCTGTCTCAATGGTTGCCGCCATATCATAATCTTATTAACCGAATAACGAAAATTTCTTATATTTGCCTGTACTTGTTATTGAACTAACGGGCGGAGTATAATGAAACTAACCGGAAGGCCGTTTTTATCTTTTCTTTCTTTCATCATTACTTTTATTGTCTATGTTATTACACTTGCCCCGGATGTTACGTTCACCGACTCCGGCGAGCTGGCAGGGGTATGCGTTACGCTCGGGATTGCCCACCCGACCGGCTATCCGCTGTTTACTTTATTAGGGCATTTGTGGTCTTTAATGCCATTGCCATTTGCAAAGATATATACCATGAACTTATTCTCGGCAATAACAGTTGCAGCATCCGTGCCGGTTTTCTTGAATATCAACTATATCATCCTCGCCTATATTTCTGATTTAAGGATAAAGACGTCCGGCAAGAAGAAAAAGCAGAAGAAAGCTGTCGAAAAGCCACTTATGAAAATTGATAAAAAGAGCATCGCCTTTATATCATTTACTGTGGCACTGATGTTCGGATTTGCTACAACTGTGTGGGCTCAGGCAGTAGCAATCGAGGTGTACGGCCTTCAAATGCTGATGGCCAATATAATCCTTTTCCTGGCGTTGAAATCATCTATGGCGGAAGACGATTCGATGAAACTGCAATATCTAACGGCATTATTTCTGGGCCTTGCATTGGCAAACCACCTCCAGAGTGTTTGGCTGCTCCCGGCGCTATTGTTCATCTATTTCAAAAAACCGGGCAAGCAATTTGATATTAGCAATAAACGAATTAACATGCTGCTGCTTCTTTTCATTCCAATTTTATTCGGACTGAGCCTCTATCTGTATCTGCCCTTAAGAAGCGACTCCGGCCCTATATTCAATTGGGGCGACGTAGCCAGGGGGTTCGACAAGCTGCTCTACCATATTCAGGGCAAACAATATCAGGTATGGATGTTTTCGGGCGCCGAGGTGTGGAAGGGCAATATCGGGAAATTCCTTTCAGTACTGCCGTATGAATTTGGTTTCATAGGGTTAATTGCCTTCGTTTACGGTTTCTTCAAATGCTATAAATACTCGCGGGATATTTTCTTCTTTTTATCGATTCTGATTCTCACCTGCTTTGTCTTTGCAATTAATTACTCGATACACGATATAGAAGTATATTTCCTGTTGTCATTCATTGGAATGATAATCTTTGCGGCAATAGGCTTTGCAGCGTTCACATCATCGAATTCGAAGCTAACTCCGTATTTGATTGCCGTACCAATCATATCCTTAATAATAAATTTCGGCTCCAACAATCGGTCGGGTGATTATACAGTGCCGGAATATACCAAAATACTTGTTGATAATCTGGATTCGAATGCTATTATTATTTCGGCGCAATGGGACTATTGGTGCTCGGCTTTTTGGTATAAGCAGAAAGTGGAGGGCTACCGCACCGATGTTAGCTTAGTCGAGAAAGAACTTCTGCGGCGCACCTGGTATTTAGGCCAATTGGAGAAATGGCACCCCGAAATTACGGGGCAATGCTCAGAGGAAATGGATATTTTCCACGAGGAACTGGAGAAATTCGAATCCGAGCTGCCTTATGATAATGCCGAAATCCAGAGAAGGTTTGTGGCAATGATAAATTGCTTTATAGACAAAAACTATGGCCACAGGCCGGTATATATTACTATGGATATTATGCAGACAGACCCGGATATTGCGAAAGATTACCTGAAAATACCTCAGGGTTTTGCTCTAAGGCTCGAAAAGGAAAGCAATTTCCCGCTATCGGCCGCACATATCGACATAAGCAGATTTAAGGAATCACTAAGCTATGGCAGCGGCCACCTGATTGACGGAATCAGAAATATTACCACTGCCAACTTTGTCAATATAGGGCGATACGCCTTAAGCCTTGGCCAAAAAGCTGTTGCCGAACAGGCATTCAACATGGCTATTGACATAGACCCGTACAGCCGCCTTGCAAAGCAGGGATTGATACAGGCAAGGCAGCAAACCAATCCGGCATCGCCTTAAATTATAATTGAACACGGTGCCGCGCATCAGGTTTTATGGATTTGGTTCCTGCGGCTTTATTTGTTCAGCCAGTTGTTACAACTGGCGAAATAAAAACTATCGCCATTTGTCAGTTGTTACAACTGACAGAACGTTGAATATATATTTATTAAAAGATGATGCACTAAGTTGGGCTTCCTCAAAAAGTAGTCAGGAAAAAGATATTCATGCTTCTGCTTTAAGGAGAATAACAACCCCCTTAATCCCCCTTTTTTAAGGGGGAATTTAATTGGCTATTCCCCCTTAAAAAAGGGGGAAGTGAGCAAAGCGAG
>JAJRTW010000129.1 GCA_024278075.1 Bacteroidota bacterium
AAAGCGAGCAGGGGGTTGTCCTACAATCTGCAAGGCATAAGGGCATAATAAATCCATTTCCTTGCACTTTCTAATTGAATAGTTTTCGTAATTACTATAACAATAAAAAGTTAGTACTTTTTGAGGGCAATATAATTATTAGTACGTTTGCAATATTAAAGAAAAAAACAACCCCCTAAATCCCCCTTTATTAAGGGGGAAATAGTTGAAATTACAATAACTTAGATTCCCTCTTAAAAAAGATGGATTCCGGCTCTTCGGCCGGAATGACATAGAACAATTAACACGTCACAACATTAATCGTATTGTACTACAGTAGCAGGCATCAGCACGGGATTCCCGAAGGCAGGAAATGATTTGCTTTGGCAGGTATTTCGGCAAGTTTCCAATAGTGCAGGCCTATCCGGCGGCTTAATTTGGAATTAATTCTTCCTCTCGACTTTCCATTTTCGAGCCGGAATTACACGGTAATGTAACTTTACCCGATTTAAAAAACTCTTTTAATTCTTCTGTCGTTATAGAATCATAATTGGACTTTTTCGTGTCGTAAATGAATACCATGTCCTTATAAACATCGACCTTGGATACTTTAAAGCATATATCCCCGTCCTTAACCACCGATCCGATCGGCGGCAATCCTTCGATGACGGAAGCATAATTTTCGTATTCATAAAGCAGACAGCATTTCAGCCGTCCGCAATAACCGCTCAATTTGGATACATTGTTCGACAATTGCTGAACCCTGGCATGATCCAAGGTTACATGGTTAAATCCCCTTAGGAAAGTAGTGCAGCAAAGGCCAATACCACACGGCCCGAAGCCTTCTCCGATTCTCTTTGTTTCTTCACGAGTGCTTATCTGGCGAAGCTCGATCCTTGTTTTGAAATTTCTTGCAAGCTCTTTAACCAGTTCCCTGAAATCAATTCTTTGTGGTGCGGTAAAAAAAACAGTCAACCGCTGGCAATCAAACTGCCACTCGGCATCAGTGATTTTCATATCGAGCTTATACTTCTTTGTAAGTTCGCGGGCCCTATCAATAACCTTAAGTTCATTCACACAATTTCTTTTGTATTTCTCCATATCATAATCATTTGCAACACGAATGACTTCATTTTTAATATCGTTTAGTTTATATTGCTCGCGAAGCCTGTCCCGGGCACAATTACCGCAAGAAACAATTTCCCCGGCATCGGTATTCTCACCGGCGGAAACAACGACAATGTCGTGTTTTTGGAGCTTTAGGTTCCTTTTATTCAGGAAGAGGTCTTTTCTGCCGCCTTTAAACCTCACTTCAATATAAGGAGATGAAGCATCGTTATTTTTATATATCAACGAAGATATGTCAATAATCGGGAAATTATTTGTTTCTGAAGTTTTTGAATCCGTAATGGCCTGATTCATTTTCTTATTATCGCCGCAATGGGAACTATCGGCTTCATTCTCTTTTATATTTTCATCCATTTATTTTCCGAAGGCAATCTGTAAATAGTGTTTTGGAGTCATAATAACAACGGAAATCCCAAATCGAAATGCGAATAATAGAAATGAATCTATAATTGCAACATTCTGTACTTATTAATAACACACAAATCGAAATTAAGTCACAAAAAAACATTAATATCTATTAAATACTGCAATAAATAAGAAAAGTTACAGCTAATATACTCATCTGTATTATGAGGTTTTAATATCCGGTTTTTCGTTTTATTTAATCAAAACCACTGCCACGTCGATACTTCGGCAAGCCAGCTGCCCCCGGGAATTGGCATACTAATTCTTCAGAAATATATTTCTCAGCTTTATAAAGAGTGAAATGAAGATTAATTGCAACTGCACATTTCTATTAATCAATTGAATAGATTCCTCGACAGCTTCGACAGCCAAACTAATATCGTTTTTGAAATAATTCGTAAATTTAATAATCGGCTCCGCCTGGTCCTTGAAAATAATAGCACTTTCGGAATTAGTCTTCTGATAAGCACTGGCATCCCTGAACCACAACATCAGCATAGTCAATGCCATCTCGACACGGCTCTTGTCCTTCTCCTTGACGATTTCATCAATAAAGCCCATCAAATCTATCCTGAACGTATTCCTCTTCATAGACACGCGCAGCATATCAACCACATTATCCCGAAGCAACTGCACATCATCGTCCAAAAACTCGATCGCCCTTACCAACGACCCCCTTGCAAAATTAGCGACCGTTTCCGCTTTTTCCCCGTCCAAATTATAATTATCTATCAGGAATTGCGATATTTCACTTGTGCCCAAAGGCTCGCAGCGAATAAGCTGGCACCGCGACATAATCGTTGGCAGCAGAGCCTCCTGCTTCGAGGTCGTCAGGATTATCGTAATATTTTCGTGCGGCTCTTCGAGCGTCTTCAGGAAGGCATTGGCAGCCTCCGGGGTCATGGCATCGGCTTTGGAGATTATCACTACCCTTCTGCCGGCATGGGAAGCCGACAGGGTCAATTTTTTCTTAATCTGCCTAATGGAAGAAATCTTTATCGTATTGGATTTTGGGATATTTATCTGGTGATAGGGATTCTCCGCTTTGATACTCAGCTGCTCTTTGATCTGGTCTATTTGCGATGTGGTTAGCTTGTCCAATGGCGAATCCGACCGCCCTTCGGCCGCAGTTCCGGACGGCAGCGCAGTGATGAAGAGCAGGTTCGGATGCTGCAATTCATCAAACAATCGGCATGACTTGCACTGGCCGCATGAATCGATAATCTTATCATTTATAATAGGGTTATAGCAATTCACAGTGCGGGCGAATTCGATAGCCAAAGCGTCTTTCCCGATCCCCTCTTCGCCCGAAAAGCAGTAGGCCCCGGGCATACGGTTCTCAATTATTGCATGCTGCAATATTTTTTTTATTCGCTCGTGATTTATTAATTGATTCCAGGCCATTGTTTCTTTATAAACAGATATGATACAAAGTTTTCAAGTTAGTTATTTTTGATTCGATACTACAGTTATTTTTTATTAATCCCTTTTTTTCAATAGTTCGGACATTTTTGTCATTCTGAATGGAGCGGAGCCACTCGTGGCAGAGCGTAGTGAAAAATCTATAAACACTTAAAATGTATAGAGTTATAGATTCTTCGCGGAGTTTATCCTCAGTCAGGCCGATCGTGTCTATAGTTCGACTCCGCTCACTATGACACTAAAATAGTCACCCTGAGCCCTTCGACAGTTTATCCTGAGCGAAGCCGAAGGACTCAGAATGACATTTCGTAAGTGCTTAATTTTTCAAGTCATTATAAAATATGTCCGAAGTGTTGTATTTTATTAGTTCCCTTTAATTCCCTATTTTATTAATCCCTTATTTTATTAATTCAAAATTAAATAAACATGCCAAATAATAAAAAAGCCGCCTCGAATAGAAAGCCGTCGAGGGCAAAGATTCAATCAGAGAAAAATAAATCAAATAATAATAAATCTAAAGAAACCCCAGTTGATGCGCTCGGCATGAAAGTCAATAACGATTTAATCCTGACTGCAATAGAAGCATCGAAGGACGGCAGCGCCTGCGTTCATGGCCGCGGCCCTGAATGCTCTGTTTCCTATGTCCGGCCCGCCAGTGGCACTCTGCCCCATAAGGAATTGAAATTAACCAAAAAAGATTTGATACATGCCTACGGATTAATGCTGAAAACCCGCATTACCGATGATAAGCACTCGATATTAATCAAGCAGGGCAAATCCTTTTTCCATATCGCCTGCAGCGGCCACGAAGCCGCCCAAATCGCAATCGGGCTGACCCTAAAGCCCGGCTATGACTGGGGATGGACGTATTACCGCGACCTTGCTTTCGTATATGCACTTGGATTTTCTGCTAAGGAATATTTCCTCCACGCACTCGGAAAAGCCGCAGACCCGGCAAGCGGAGGCAGGCAAATGCCAAATCACTACGGCCACAAAAAGCTGAACCTGCCGGCTATGTCGTCCTCCACCGGCACTCAATTCCTAAATGCCGTAGGCTCTGCACTGGCAAGCCGCAAATCAGGCTCCGACGAAATCACCTACGTTGCCTCCGGCGAGGGGACAACAAGCCAGGGTGAATTCTACGAAGCAGTGAATTGGGCTTCGAGGGAAAAGCTGCCGGTTATGTTCTGCGTCCAAGACAACGGCTATGCAATATCGGTGCCGAAGGAGAAGCAGTCTATGGGAACCGGGGTGGGCCATAGCTTCTGCTGCTACTCCAATTTGCAGATGAAAACCTATGACGGCTGGGATTATTTTGCATCGATAAAAGCCGCCCGTGAAGCATCCGATTATCTTCGCTCCGGCAAAGGCCCCGTGTTGCTGCATCCGATTGTCGAGAGGCTGGTGGCACATTCCTCAAGCGATGACCAAAGGAAATACCGCCCCGATGAGGAAATAAAAATCGGCAAAGAGCGCAAAGACCCAATCGTGCATCTTTCCAATTATCTCATAGACAATAAGATTGCCACCGAAAGCGAATTGAACGAATTGGAGGTATCGATTAAGCAAGAGGTGGGCGAGGCCTTCGATTGGGCCGAATCCCAGCCCGATCCCGATGCGGCGGATTCTACAAAACATATTTTCTCGGCGGCAAATTCCGATAAATTAAATTATTCCAACGATAAGGATTATTCTGATAATAAGCCGGATAGCGGGCAGCAGGCTGTTCTGGTGGATGCGATTAATCATGCCCTGAAAGAAGAAATGGCACGCAACGATAAGATGCTGATTTTCGGCGAAGACATCGAAGACCCAAAGGGCGGGGTATTCACTACCACTCGGGGGCTTTCCGATGCGTTCGGCACCGGCCGGGTGTTCAACTCGCCGCTGGCCGAGGCATCGATTATCGGCGTGGCAATTGGCCTGGCGGTGAAAGGATACAAGCCGGTTGTGGAGATACAATTCGGCGATTATATCTGGCCTGCCTTCCAGCAAATCAAGAATGAACTCGCGACCATGCGCTACCGTTCGAACGGGAATTTCGCGGCTCCGGTGGTTGTCCGTGTGGCTGTCGGCGGGTATATTCATGGCGGGCTGTGCCATTCGCAGAATATAGAATCAATATTTGCTCATATCCCGGGGCTGAAAATCGCCTATCCGAGCAATGCCGCCGATGCAAAGGGCCTGCTGAAAGCAGCCTGCCGGATGGACGACCCCGTCATTTTCTGCGAGCATAAGGGGATGTACCGCCTGCCGTTTGCGAGAACCATCGAGCCGGATGAGAACTATCTGCTCTCGTTCGGCAAAGCCCGAATTGTCCGGCGGGGAGATGACGCCACCATTGTAACTTACGGAATGGGAGTGCGGGATTCGGTGAATGCTGCCAAGAATATAGAGAAAGATACGGGCAAATCCATTGAGATTATTGACCTGCGGACGATTATCCCGTGGGATGTGGAATTAGTCCTTGAATCGGTAAGGAAAACCAGCCGGGTTTTGGTGGTGCATGAAGATACGATAACGGGCGGATTCGGCGGCGAAATTTCGGCAACGATAGCGCAGGAGGCCTTCGGCAATCTCGATGCCCCAGTGATGAGGCTTGCTGCCAAGGATTCGCATATTCCCTACGCTCCGGTTTATGAGAAGGACGTGCTGCCCAATAGCGATAAGATTATCGATGAACTTAATAGGCTATTGGATTATTGACCCCGAGGATTTCGGGCAGTTTTTTAGCTGACAAGATAATCTTATCAGTGGATTTAGACATAATTATTCTCCGTTCTTTTTATCGGCTAATCTGTGATAATATAGCGAATTACGTGAATGTTATATGGGAATTACATTCCAAAAACGGAGAGGATGTGTGAAAAGATGAATATCCATATTAATATTCACGATTGGTTCATTAGGAAACCCCAGGTTCCTTCGGAACCACCCCCTTTGAAAAATGGGGTTAAAAGTCAAAGTCTACCTTTTTCAAAGGGAGATTTAGAGGGTTTTCCGTATTTATTGAGCATTTCCACACAGTCTCGGAATTTGGCAAGGAGATATAATTGATACGACATTTTATACCAAGTGAACATTATTCGGATTAAACCAAAAGGCCATTTTAATAGTCTTATAATATAACTCACAGAAAAGTGCTTATATATGAAAAATTTCTATTTCCTAATAATTGCCCTCACATTATCATTATTCCGCCTGCTGTCCGCATACAGTCAGGATTCCAACGATGATTTCTACGATATAAACACAATCAATAAAATTGAGCTGACATTCGCCGAAGCAAACTGGGACGAAATTCTGAGCCAATATTATAAGAATGGAAATGATGAAAGATTGAGCGCCACTGCCGTTATCAATGGCCAAACCTATGACAGCGTGGGGGTTAAATACAAAGGCAACAGCTCGTATAAGCAAACCAGAAACCTAAAAAAGCCTCTCAATATCAAGTTGGATTATATTATAGGCAGCCAGGATATTGACGGCTACGGCACTTTGAAGCTCTCCAACGGCTTTAAAGACCCGAGTTTTATCCGGGAAGTATTGGGGTATGAAATAGCACGGAAATATACTTCGGCAAGCAAGGCAAATTATGCTAATGTATATATAAACGACGAGCTTATAGGCTTCTATACATCTGTCCAGTCCGTCGACAAAACCTTCCTGGGCCGGCACTACCACAGCAGCAATCATGTGTTCGTAAAGGGCGACCGCAAGCCCGGCCCCGGCCCGGGAGCGGGGGCTACTTTGCGATATATCGGGCCGGATACGACGAAATATATGAGTTCGTATCAGATGAATTCCGACTATGGCTGGCGGCAGCTTGTCGACCTGATAGACACGTTGAACAATAAAACTTCGGCAATCGAGGAAATCCTGGATGTGGACGCAGCCCTTTGGCACATGGCCTTCCATAATCTGCTCCTGGGCCTGGACAGCCCTATTAACGCACCTCGAAATTTCTACTTATATAGAGATTTATCCAATAGGTTCAGCTATATATTATGGGACCTGAACCAAGTATTCGGCACATACACACAAGAGCTGCCCAAGCCCGTTACTCTAACCTCGTTGCAACAACTCGACCCGTTTCACAATAGCAATAACCCGAAATATTCGATAGTCTACAGGCTTCTTCGCAATCCCGCCTACATGAAAATCTACGTTGCCCACATGAAAACGATAATGAACGAAAATTTCGTTAATGGCTGGTACGCCGATAGGGCAAGGGAGATTCAGGCTCTGGTTCGCGATGATGTAATTGCCGATAAGAATAAATTTCATAGCAATCGGGATTTTGATAAGTCGATAGATCAGACAGTTGGCCAGGGGCCACAGTTCATACCGGGAATTACGGAGTTAATGGAAGGCAGAATCAGCTTTTTGCAAAGCCACGAGGCGTTTATTACGGCCGGCCCGGATATTGCAAACGTTGAGGCATCGGCAATGGGAAATACTGGCAAGTTCAGCTTTCGGGTTGTGGCGGACGTTTCAGATGCAGACAAAGTATTGCTTGCCTATAGGAATTCATTATCGGATAGGTTCGCAAAAGTTCAAATGTTCGATGACGGCAAGCATAGTGACAATTCCGCCGGGGATGGCATTTACGGGATAGAAATCGAAGAAACATCGCACAATATTCAATATTACATTGTTGCCGAAAGCGAGGAGTCCGTCAAGTTCTCACCCGAGCGGGCGGAATACGAATATTATACATTAACGGCCGGCGGCGGTTTGGTTATCAATGAATTCATGGCAGACAACGCCGCCTACAAAGCAGACGAAAGCGGCGAGTTCGACGATTGGATAGAATTATTCAATGGCACCGGCGATGATATTTCTCTAAGCGGATATTTCCTTTCGGACAATGGTGAAGAGCTTTCCAAATGGCCGCTGCCGGATATTATTCTCGAGGCCGGCGGATATTTGGTTGTATGGGCTGACAAGGACGAGGAGCAGGGGTCCCTGCATTCTAATTTCAAGATTTCGGCTTCGGGCGAGGCGGTTTATTTGGCCGATAGCGACGGAAATATTATCGACGAAGTTGCATTCGGCCCGCAGGCGGCCGATATTTCGTATGGCCGCTATCCGAATGGCTCTGGCCCGTTTCGGGCAATGCTGCCTACCTTTATGGCAGTCAATGAATTGGCAACATCAAATGATGAACCCGGTTTGTCAGATTCCTTTTCGGGTTATAATAATGTGCTGCGGCAGAACCGCCCCAACCCTTTTAGCCAATCCACAATTATCAATTTTGAATTAACAATGCCGGGCTATGTTGTCCTAAAGGTATATGGCGTGATGGGCAATGAAATAACTACGCTGGTGAATGAATTTCAATCCGCCGGCAGCCATCGGGCAACATTTGATGCAAAGAAAACAGGCAATCGTCTGCCGGAAGGGATGTATTATTACACAATCCGGATTGAAGGAGGGGCGAAGAGTGGAATTAAGAGCGGGAATATGATATTAATCAGATAGAGGCAGAATCAAACTCCCTATAAAGGTCGATCAACTCCTGCATAATCATTGCCGTTGCCCCCCACAGCGGAGTTTTGCGGCCAATATCCCAGAGCGGTACGTCGGCTTTTTTGCCTTTGAAATCCCACTGCTCAATCTTCATGCTGCCATTATTAAGCAATAAATCAAAATCAATGAAAAATGCCTCTTCAACTTCATCGGGGTTTATTTCAATATTAAATGGTTCTTTCAAAAAAGCAACCACGGGAGTAACCACGGAATCCGACGGCAGCACATATAAATCAGACAAGAAACCGATAATTCGGGCAAGTCCGGGTTCGAGGCCGACTTCCTCGCTTGCTTCACGCAGAGCGGTTTCCGTAACGGACTCACCCTTATCGCTTCTGCCGCCCGGAAAGCTGATTTGCCCGCTGTGGTTCTTCAGGGCCGAGCTTCTCAATGTAAGGAAAACCCGGAGCTTTGCATCCGCCCCGCCCGGGGCAAACAGAATAAGCACGGCGCTTTGTCCGGAAGATTCCTTCGGGTCGAAATCGCGATAACGTTTGCCGCCAATAAGCGGAGTCATTATAAGATGTGACTTTCTGCCAGGCAAAGGCTCTTTCAGGCGGCCTTGTAGATAATTCAGAAAGTCTGGTAATGTGTCGTTATTCATCATAATAGGCCAGGCCTGAAAAAGTCTTTTAAGATAATATTACTACAGTATCATCTCACAACAAATTAATGTTTAACGTTCCGTCAGTTGTTACAACTGGCCAGTGGCGGCAGTTTCTACATTGCCATTTGTAACAAATGGCAGAACATAAATTCAGGCAGGTTGCGAACCTGCCACTACATATACATTAGATTGGTATATAATATTTTTTTTTGCCGTCAGGACTTCCCGTCCTTATGCCTTTCCACCGCAAGCCAAACCCCAGCCTGACTACATCAAAAATGTAACAAAGCTCTGATGAATCGGAATCTTCGACTGGAACTTAGTTACAAGGTTTAATAGAGCAATTGTTTCTGAGATGATGCACTACGGATATACTGCCCGGATTTGCAATTAAATAGGTTAAACTCAAAAAGTATCAACTAATCATAATGTAAGGTAGTTATAAAAGATATTCAACAACAAAGTGCAAGGCATACAATTTATTATGCTCGAAAACCTTGCAGAAAGTATGACAACCCCCTGCTCGCCTGGCTCACTTCCCCCTTAATAAAGGGGGATTTAGGGGGTTGTAACTTCAACTATTTCCCCCTTAATAAAGGGGGATCTAAGGGGTTGTTTTTTTCCTTAATATTGCAAACGTACTAATAATTATATCTCAGTCAACTTTCTTAGGAAACCCTAAATAAATCAATGCGGCAAAATATTTCCAAATAAAAAGCGGGTTCACGCCGAAGCTTTATTAGCTTTTGTGGATTTCCTTGATAACATGAACTTGTCCAAAGTTTGAAACTTTGGACAAGTTGAAATGAAAGCTGGGCTACTTTGTGAATATCACAGCCCTGGTGGCCATGAACGGCCCGGATACTATTCTGATTATATAATATCCCGCAGGTATGTCAATGCCTGTTACATTGACTTCGTAATGCCCCGGTTTGTGTAAATCATTCACTATTGTCTTGACATTTTCGCCCAATGTATTGATTAATTCTATCCGTGTGTTTGCCTTCAGGCCGATGGAATAATCTATTGTGAAAGCACTCGAGGCCGGATTCGGGGCAATAGAATTCAAACTGTACTCTATCCCTGAAATGGTAATCAAACGGCCATCTACAAAACAAACACTGTCAAGCATTATCTTACGGGTTATTTCGGGCGGCTTGCAGGGAGCCTGAACTGCCCCGATAACGAATTCCGAAGTTTGAACCTCGCCCAGGCTAATAATAAAAGGTATCATCAGGATATTGCCATTGAAAGGCGTCGGAATGCCACCAGAGCCTGTGATTTCCATAAGATTGGGCCGCAGAAAAACAGGCGTGTCCCAGGCCCACTGGCTTGCAGGCAATCCGGACTGCAATTCTGCAACGGCATCCGGATTCATAATGGCTATCCCAGCCGAGTCCAATACCATCATGTTATCTTCAAAAGAGATGTGCAGTTTCATGTAATCAATCGGGCCTTTGCTTAACGCAGCTATATTTGCGTTCAATGTAATTACACTGCCATTGCCGGGTTTGATGGAATAATCAGCCTCCTCCACGAACAGGTGAATGAATTCGCCCCGGCCGGACAGTTCGCGCCTGATCTGTACGCCTTGCGAGTTGATAAAATCAATCGAAGCGCTATATTCCCTCTCCTCGGTTGGCAGAAATGAGACTTCAATATTTTCAATGATTGATGGCTGAATAATCAAATCATCATCAAGAATAACTGCAAAAGCATCGGGGTCGCTGCCGGTGATGGAGATGCTGTCTTTATAGATAATCAGGTCAGTACTGCTCGACGGGTTTTGAATTTGGGTGGCCAATGTATCAATCTCACAAGCCAACTGCCCGCCGAACTCCATATTTCCCGAGCTGCCCGCAGTCACATCGCATTCGATGTTATAGGTGCCTTTAACAGATAAATTATAATCCGGGCCGATACCATCACCAATATCCGAATCGGAATAATGTGCAATCCTGATTCCCGAAGTATTATCTGATTGGGGAGTGAAAGTAATATTAACAGAGATTTCGCCGCCATTGGCCGGAATTTCAAGGCCTCTTGGCGCCCCGCCGCCTGCCCAGCCGAAGTCGGCGTTGATATTGTCGAACACAAGGCTGTCGACTTTTGTTGGCACGTATATACTTGTATTTCTTAATGTCAAAGTGCCAATACTTGTGTCGCCTTTGATGGTGAATGGCCTTCCGCAATCCCAATCCACAACTTCGATTTGCGGCCATACGCCTATTCCGGCCAAAGCTCTCCGGATTGGCGTTTCAACTTGCCGGACTGTTACGATTAACGTATCGGAATAGGAATTCTCGTCCATTTCGGGCTTGAATCTCATGGGCAATAAATAAACATCATTGGCCAAAATCTCAAGCGGAAACGATGGCAGGTCAAGTTCGAAAGCTGCCTGGGTGCCGGATTGTTCAATATTTTCGATAATGGCCGGAAGCGAGCCGCTATTGACAATTCTAATTGTAGTATCATTTACAGTATTCACGCGCCGCCGGCCCCAATCGACGGGTTCAACAGTTATATCGGAATCGAATCCTTCTCCGGCTAATTTTGTTTCGCTGTGCTCGCAATTTTCATCTAAGTTGTAGGTTATTGTTGCGGTTCTAATTCCCGGTGCCGTGGGTGTGAAAATCACTGTGAGGCTAATGCAGCTGTCGGGCTCGAGGTTGACAGTGCCTATGCTTTCTTTTATGCTGAATTCTCCCGGGGTTGAATCATTCGTAATGATATCAGGCGTGACCGACAGTAATTCATCATTCGGGTTCCTGAAAATACAGGTAATCTCAGTTTCCAGTTCGACGCCGATATTTTGCTGGCCGACCCACACAGAGTCGATTGCTTCACCGCGGCAAATTCCCATGCCTGTAATATCGGCGCTCAGCGAATCCCCGCAGATGAAATCAACAGTCATAACAGCATTTCTGGAGAAAACATCGGAAGGCTTAATAAATAATTCAATGTCAATTGCATTGCCGGGCGGGATTATGACGCCAATAATATTAGAGGTAATCCCAAAATCAAGTGCATCCGGCCCCGAAAATGAAACATCGGAAATTTCAACCGGTAGTTCCCCGTCATTCTCAAGTGATTGGCTGAATACTTTGCCGCAAACAGAACCCAAAGTGCATTCCCCCAAATCAAAGTCGGGCAGATTAAACTTAGTTGATGGGGCGGTGACGGCAAATGACTCGGTAGTGAATTCGCTGCCCGGAGTAGAGCCTATTTTGGTTACGAAGATGTCCCTTTTCCCGGCACTAGTTACGGTGAATCCACCGAAGTCCCTCTGATTTTGAAAAGAGCCCGTGGAGTAGATACTGCCTTTGCTGTCGGTGTCGGTATTGGAGGAATAATTTTCGTTTATCCCCCCTTCGTATATATCAACTATGTTTAGGTCAAGGTCATAGACCGCAGTAAATAGCCTTGGGCTGGTTGCGTTTGGCAAATTTCTTTGAGGCCCGCCGGGGATTTGAATCTGAATCGAGCTTAAATACATACCCTGGACCATTATTTTAGGATTAGTGTCATCATGGACATATTTTATTCTTTGGCCCCATGCCTCAAATCTTGTGTAGAATCCTTTGGCCCCGAGGAGTGTTACTTTGGGGTTTGGCCCCTGGCTCGGATCGTATTTGGCAATGAAGCAGTATCGTAAATCATCCTGCTCCACAGTCGGTGTCAGATTCCCGAATTTAACCGTCTGATAGCATGTGCCGGTAATATAAGCAAAGTTTGACGAGTCCGTGCATACGCCGGTTGCGAAGTCATTATTCAAGCCGCCGGCCTGTTGCACCCAAATGGGATTGCCATCGGAATTATACTTAGCAATGAATATATCTTTATTTCTTACACTCTGGATTTCAATATCCCCGAAGTGGGCGGTTTCTTCGAAGCTGCCGGTAGCATATACGAATAAATCATCATTCTGAACAGCAATCGAAGCGCCAATATCATCTTCATTTCCGCCATTGGCTGTTGCCCACATATAACCGCGGGTGGCCTCGACTATTGCCCTGATTCTATAATTAACACCCACCTCCGGCGGTTTCCATCTGAGCTGCAAACCATAGGCATTGTTTGCAATCGCGGCCCAGGTGGTGCCATCATCAGTGCTATAAGAAAAGTCGACCGGTACGTTCCAGTCCACGCCGGCCCAGATTATATCGATAGTGTCGCATGTGGAAAATAATTCGCCGCCTGCGGGATTAATAATCCTTACTTGCGAGGTGCCGCCCACTAATGTTATTTGCGGAGGGCATGGATTGCCAACAAGAATTAATGATGCCTGCCTGTAAATCTTGGAAACGGCCTGGGTAAAGGTCACTTCTATGCTTCTTGATTTTCCGGAATCAAGAAAGAAAGGAACGGTTTTGTCCGTTTGCCCGACATTTACGTCGGTAACGCTATAATAGTTGGGCGGTGATATGTAAATACTATCTACCTGAAATCCGGTTACAGCAGAAGTGATGGTAACGGTGTCTTTCACCGGCACCCCAACATCAGGATTGCCAAACGAAAGTATGCTTGATGATCTGTCAACGTAGGCAATGCTGGATTCGGGTGCTAAATATCTTCTCTCGATTAGCTCTCGGGCCAAATCTTTTTTAAATCGGATTTCCACATTCCTGATTCGGCTTTTCTCATCACAGCCGTAATATGACTCCCAAGTCAGTTCGCAAAGTGTTTTGGTCTGGACATCAAGGGCAATATATTTATAGATATTATCAAGCTCTTCTTTGTCATTCACAGAAAATGCCCTGCCGCCAGTTTCCCTGGAGATATAAGCCAGGTCCTTATTCATTGGCATTTGCAATGTAATCGAATATACCTGAATATTTGCATTTTGCAGCGAGTCGATAATCCTTGCTGTGGACGGATCTTTGTCTGGTAGCCCATCGGTAAGGAAAACCACAATTCTTCTTATGTCAGTCGGCCTTGATGACAACAATTGGACAACCCCGTAGCGAGGGTCCAAAAAAGGAGGGTCATACCTTGTTATGCCAACCGGGACAACCGTATCCAAAGCACTAAGAAGCTGATCTTTATCGCTGCTGAAATTGCAAACGATATAAGAGCCTCTGGCAAATGAAGTAATCGCTAATTTTGTTCTTCCAACAAATTTCAATGTATTAATAAATGAAGTTGCACCCTGAACAACCCAATTCCATCTTGGGTCCTCTTCCGGCTCTTTCATAGACAGGCTTTGGTCGAGAACAAGAACAACGCTTACTTCGGGGTCTTCATCGCGTTTGATACATTTAACCGTAACGCTTGCGTCAACATTCAAATTATCTTCCATAACAGTAAAGTTCGTATCGGCAAGGTCTTCGTAAGAATTGCCGGCCTGGTTTGTGGCAATAAAACTTGCTTTTACAGTTGGGAATTCATCGGTATTAATTTCCGAGATAGAAAATCCCTGGGATGATAAATCAAAATGCAGAAACAGCATTAGAGTAAAATAAAAGATAAGAGTAGCGCCATACTTCATATGAATTCCCCGATTTTGTGATTTGCTTTTCTTACTTCACAATCAGCTTAATATAATTAATAACACACTAAAAAGCTAAATGTTCCAATGATTTATGTTATAACGGACTGATTAAGGATTGAAAATGTCTTCTTGGTTGCGTCCATTTCCGCTTGAGTTCCAATCGGCAGTGTCAGCTTATTTTTTACATGTCCGAAGGGCAGGCCGATAAGCGTGGGCTTGCCAACCGGCTTGACCACCTGATCGATTACTTCTTTAATCGTATAAGACCTGTTCGGATAGAAAGGCCTTCTGTAGTTCAATTCCTTAAAATGGCCAAAGATTATTCCGTTGCATTCATCGAATTTTCCGGCCAGAAGCAGTTGTGTTAACATTCGGTCAATTTTATAGGGGTGTTCCGAAACTTCTTCGATTAGTAGAATTTTATCTTTCGTATCTATCTCATAATCGGTGCCGAGTGTGCTTGTAAGCATAGTCAGATTGCCACCAACAAGAGTGCCGCTTGCCGAGCCTCCATTAATTGTCAATCCGCGGGGCACTTTAATTTCCACCGGCTCGAAGCTGCTACTGGCAAACAAAATTTTCTTCAGATTATTAACCGTGAATGAGTTGAAGGTAACCGAAGCCACAGGGCCGTGGAAAGTAACAAGGCCAGTTCTTTGGTAGACAGCATTCAGCAGTGCTGTAATATCGCTGAACCCGATAATTATTTTCGGATGCTCTTTGAACAGATTAAAATCGATCATAGGAAGGATTCTCATAATCCCGTAGCCGCCTCTGCCGCAAAGGATTGCATCAATATCGTCGCGTTTCAGAAACTCCATAAGCTCCAAAGCACGCACTTCGTCGGGGGCGGAGAAATAGCGGTATTGATTTCGGCTTTTCCGGATTGTATCGCCAACAACTATCTTACAGCCCATTTTCTTGAGTGCTTTATATCCTTTTGCTATTTCGCCCATACTGGTAGGCGAGGCCGGAGCGGTGATGGCTACAGTGGAATCCTTCGCCAGGGCTTTGGGCAATAATATCTTCTCGCTGTTCGGGATTTCAGGTATTTCCGGAATGATAATATCAGGGCTGACACTAATTTCCTTTGCCTGCGATTTCATATAAACGGCAGACAGTCCGGTAACCGACAGAAATTTCCTTCTCGATAATTTCATTTCCGCACCGGAGAAATTAGTATGATATGTACTTTCGGATAAATCATAGATGATAGAACAACTAAGTTACTGAAATATTGAATAATAAAATATTTATTATAGTTATAGTATGCTTTTGGAATTCCCCACAGCCTGCTTAAACATACACATCCGCAGCCGTTTTGTTAAAGTATTTTTTGTACTGTCCGGTTAACAAAAAGAGTCATTCCTACTATATGCTTGAATACTATGTCCTGTAATCCTGAGCGGAGTCGAAGGATCCAGTGTTTATGGCTCCTCTGGCAGTATTAAGATGGATTCATCACTACGCCATAAATGGCTTCGTTCTGAATGACGCACTTTTTCCGTAGCGTCAGGACTTCCCGCCCTGATACTCTGACATATAATCCTTAAGCTTTCCGTAGTGTCAGGACTTTCCGTCCTGACGGCGTTACCATAGAATCATTATGTTATCAAACATAACTCTTATATTTCCCATAAGGTACATAGCCTTTGAGTAAAAAAGCCCGAAAAAATCGGGTTTATCTTTTGAATAGCGATATTAATTTATTTAACTTGCACAATCGGGAAGGTGCAGGAGTGGTTGAACTGGCACGCCTGGAAAGCGTGTGTACCTGCAAGGGTACCGTGGGTTCGAATCCCACCCTTTCCGCAATATTTATTATTTCATGGGATTTATAAAAATGGAATTAATAAAAAGAACAATTCAAGCCTCTTATCGGGGCTTTTTATTTATTTATTATCATTAATAAATTAGTATGAAGCAAATAATGTGCCGAACAGACAAGTATGTATAAGGATGGCGAATTGCCCTGCCTAATGTAACCGGAAAGAATAATTTTGATACAGTGGAAAAGTATATTATATTGAAGGAACGGAACTGCATAATTATATGAAACTTATCCAAAGTTTCAAACTTTGGATAAGTTAGTCTTTAGATAATTTATTTATTCAATGGAACTACAATGAAAACACGTATTACCACACTCGCTATTCTCTTTGTCATATTTAACATTATCCCCTCCAATGCTATTGACGGACAAGCACGAGCCAAACCGGGGCACATTCCATTTCCCGGAATGAATGAACAGCAAGAACTATTTCCGTCCGGACTTGGAGAAATGAACGAAGACGGTGCGGTAAGATTTATGAAGATGGGCGATGGGGTTCAAAGCAATCCGGGTTATCTTGTTGAAAGTGTAAGAGTGTATTCATTGGTTGATAGCAATACTAAATACATATACGCTTACAATGAAAGCAATCAAATATTAACTGAAACATCCGAAGGATGGGAAAACGGTGCATGGGTGAATTATGAAAGAATAACCAACACTTATGATTCCGATGGTAATCTCCTTACTAATTCACAGCAAAGATGGGAAAACGGTGCATGGGTGAATTATGAAAGAAGAACCAACACATACGACGAGAATAGTAATTTATTAACATGGTTATACGAATTAAAAATTAGCGAAAAGTGGGTGGAATTAATAAAATACACCTACACATACGACGAGAATAACAATATGTTGACATGGCTACAACAAAGCGGTATTGATGATGAATGGGTAAATGTTTTCAGATTTTCCCATACATACGACGAGAATAACAATATATTGACATTGCAGAGAGAGGACTGGAAAAACGAGGCATGGCTAATATACATGAGATATATAAACACCTACGACTCTGAAGGCAATTTAATTACAAAAATATTTTTACAATGGGAAAATGAAGAATGGCATGATTATTCCCGAAGCACCTACGACTATGATGATGAAGGCAAACAGCTGTCATGGGTTAAAGCAACCTGGAAAAATGAAGAGTGGGTGGATTTTAGCAGAGAAATTAACACTTACGACATTAACGGCAATCTGATACTATGGACATCTCAAAATCTGCAGAATGAAGAATGGGTGGGTTTTAGGCAGGAAACAAACACCTACGATACCGATGGCAATCTAAGAACATCTATATATCAAAGAATAAGAAACTATGAATGGGTCAATGATTGGAGAAAAACTTACACGTACAACACCGACGGCAATTTAATAGTATGGTCATATAGTCTTTGGCAAAACGAAGAATGGGCAGATAATGGATTCTATTTATCTTTTGAAGACTCCTATGGAAATTCTTTTGGTAACTATTACGGTTTCAGCATAGGAATTATATGGAGGAGTGCTACTTCTGTCGAGGATGAATCGGATGACAACTTCTCCGTAACGTCTTTCCCCAATCCGTTCTCCGGTTCCACTACAATAAATTATACTCTTGACAATCCCGCCCGGGTTCGTATTAATATTTATGACAATCTCGGAATTAAAATAACTTCTTTGATTGATGAATATCAATCCGCCGGCGAACATCAGGCGATATTCAATGCAATAAAAACAGGCAATCGCCTAAAAACAGGCAATCGCCTGTCAGCCGGAATGTATTACTATACTGTTCAAATAAATAATCAATTTGAACAAGGGAAATTATTGCTGGTGAAATAAAACTTAAACTTATTCTTGAACTAAACTTATCCAAAGTTTCAAACTTTGGACAAGTTGGCTAAGGCGATTCCCTACTTCAACTGCTTGGAGATAAGCTCCAATGATGAGATAGCTTTGCGTTCGTCGTCTGTTACTTCGCTTTTAACCACTCCGACACCCCGCAGATAATACTGCCTTATATTCCGGCCTGCATAGATGTAACAGTCATAGGCCCTGCCAGCGGGGACGGTTACCGTCCTTATGTCCTCCATCTTGAATTCATAGGACTCGAATCCGATCTCAGGGAAGTCGCTAATCTCAAACAAAACGACATAGGATTGTTGCGAATCGTTCCAAAACCCATATAGGATCATTTTATCTTCCAGCTGCCCGGCCTGGCAATATGCAAATCCTATGGCCGAATCATTATCCATAATCTCGTAGGTATTATACCGGCCGAGATCATAATAATTCGTATCGATATTCTTTTTCCAAAGCATTTGCCCGCGATTATTCAAAGTTCTGACAATCGTAACAGGGCCCGCCTCGCCGGTCTCGGGGTTCACTGTGGCATACTCCCACATATTTCCTTCTACAAGCGGGATTACTCTGTCGGCCTGCGTTTTGGCAACAGAGATAACCTTAGGCAGAGTTCTCCTCGGCGAATCGCAGCTGGTCAGATATGCGACGAATAATAGGAATATGAAATATTTAGTTATGTGAATCATTACGTCAAATATTGATAATCTTAAGTAATAAACAGACGAATAGCTGCAATTTAACTATTTTTTGTTGATTACTCCATCCATGAAACTACTGAATTATCTTAGGCAATCACTGTCCGGTGAAAAATGGGAGACTCTCTGAATATAATCCTAATATGCAAGTTGTGTTCTATAATATGATTAATCATATCGTATGATATATGATGCTGTCATTCCGAGCTTGCAAGGAATCCAGTATTTATGGCTACAACCAAGTATTTAATCCCAATACAGTTCATTTAACAACAATCTGATTTTATTTCGTATTTTGTTTTAGTCATGTGGCTTATTCAATATTGTCAACTGTTGTGTCATTCGTACTATGTCATTGCCGTGACTACGAAGAAGCAGCGAAGCTCAAACGGGGATCCATTATTCCATGCACTATCTAACTATAAAAAGATGGATTCCGGATCAAGTCCGGAATGACAACTATAATGATCTGTCATAATTAGATTAACAAGCCATGAACCAAATATTAAGTGAACAGTATTGGTATTAACCCTCATTCTCTTTTACCACGAGCTAAAGCACGTGGCTATTGAAAAATATAACATTAGATTGTATCCCTAACCTAATTCCCTAATTGTATTCGGGCAATGTATGTTCCCTACCCTTATTCTGCTCTTTTAAGTAATCCATCAGCGGGGCGAAATAATCAACCATCGGTTTGGCGCTCATATCCGAGCCGATGCTGGTTTGCAGCAATTCCCTCCAATCGACAGAAGCACCGGGCTTCATAATATCATAGAGGAATTTGCCGGTTTCCTTGCTGCCCCAGTAATTCGTAGAATGAGGGTCTTGCTTCAATATGTTCTTGGCGATATAATCATGGAACTGGAACAAAAGTACATAGGAAATTGCATAGTCGTAATACTGTGCGGGGTCGTTGTTGATGTGTGTTTTCGAAGTGGCATCGCAATACTCCTCCCCGCGCTCTGCCGGAGGTACTATCCCCTGATATTCTAATTTCAAATTCCACCATTTCTTGTTGAATTGCCCGGCATCCAGATTATTCGAATATAATTCCCACTCGAAATCAGTCATCACTCCTGCACCCCATGGGATAAAGACAATATATTCGAGAGCTTCTTTGAGCAATGTCATAGTTTCATCGGTTTTCGCATTTTCGTCGATAAGGCCAAGCCCGGTGAGGAATGGCTTCTGCAGGGAGGCAAGGCCGAGCAGGCTGCCGATTGCTTCGTGATAGCCCCTGTTGGCTCCGGTGCGAAGGACTATCGGGACATCTGGGTTTGTGTAGGCATCGAAATAATATATATGGCCGAGTTCGTGCAGAGTGGTTGCCCACCAGCGGGTGTTGTTGACAATACTCATCAGTGAACGCAGGTCGTTGTTCAGGTCGATATGCCAGGCCGAGGCATGATTGTTCTTCTTATAGTCCGCATCATCGGGAAGCGGATAGAGGCTCGACAGCTCGTAGAAAGAATGTGGCAGCGAATCCAGCCCGAGGCTCACATAGAACCTTTCGCCTTCCTTGACTATCCAGTTGCCGGGTTTTTCTTTCAATACTTCATCAAGGTTCATACCCTCGACATTCACTAAGGCCGTCCAGTCCTGCCCCCACCTGTTGGGCATCCAGTGCGCCGGCAGCATATCCGGCACTTCCTTGCCATATTTTTCTGCCAATGTATATCTTGCCCAGGTGTGCAATTCACGATAAAGCGGCCAGATGTCTTTAATCATACTCTGGCAAACCGCCCTCATTTCTTCAACTGTCATGCCATATTCAGACACTTAATAGGCGAAGAAATCGGAGTAATCCAAAGCCTGAACCGAAGCGTTCCTCAAGTGCCGAAGATTCTGCAATCCCTCTTTTAGGCCCTTACCCACTTCCTTGGACGCCTCCCATGCCTTCAATCTTTCCGTTAGGTCGGACGATTCGTCGAGGATTTTGTCGATGTCGTTGGTGGAAACCGGTTTGCCGTCAATCTGAAAATCAAATCCGAATAAGTCCTTGGTCTGTTTCGTATCCGCCTTGATTTTTTCCTTCACAACAGAATCAGCCGTAGCCGGGTTTCTTCCGGCGGTGTAAATGATAGCGTCTAATTGCCTGGCCTGCAGGCCGGTTAATTTATTCTTATCGGCAAGGAAACCCTTAGCGCTTGTAATATTGTCGATACTGCCGGTGAATTTGGCATATTCTTCATTAGCTTTTTCGGCTAATTGGGCGGTTATGGTATCGCCTTCGATAATTTTAGTATTTAGCAGCCACTCCGCTTCGGAGGATTTTGTAACTAATTTCTGGATTTCAGCATTATATCCGTCCAGATAAGCCTGCACGGAATCCCTTAATTGGGAATAGTCTTCGGCGGGCTGTTCTTGTTTGCCGCAGGAAATTAGTGTGGCCAGGAGAATAAGAGTCAGGATTTTTTTCATAATAGTAATTCGATTATTAGTGATACAATATATTTATTTGATTATTTTCTTAATGTGATTTATAACAGTTCTTTTTTATTTATTCCAGCTTGTTTTAATATTTCAAGTAAGGTGCCTTTCGGTAAATCCTTTTTGTGATAAGGAACAATAACCCTGTTTTTGTTTTCAGGATTGAAGTAAATTCTATGGCTTCCTTTTGTTCATTTTATAACGAAACCTTTTTTAGAAGTAGCTTAATTATCTGGTCTGGTGTTAGGACAGGAGATTTAGGCATGTGACTCAACAGAAAGATTATACTCTAAAGTTTGATCGTCACTGGGAACTTCTTCTCCATCCGCAATAAGGTCATCAATATAAATCCCAATGGCCTCTCTGGCCATATCAATAGATTCATCTATAGTATCTCCAAAAGTAACACAACCGGGGAGGGATGGAACAATTACGGTATAGCCGCCTTCGGGTTCTTTTCTGAGTATGATCCTCTTTCTGAGTATGATCCGGGAATTAAGAATCTTCATGGTTTTCTTCTTCGGGTAAATTAATTGATTCAAGAGAATGCAAATATATTAATAAAATAATATATTTGGTCACAAGTATCCGGTTAAAAAGCAGTAAATAAGTTTAAATCATCGATTATTACTGCATATTAGTCTATATTGTGCTATTTTTGATACGATTCGTAAATTAGTGAAATATAATATTAAAGCGCGTCATTCCGGACTTGTTGAGCTTGCGAAATCCCGCTATCGGGAATCCGGAATCCATCTCAATATGGCCACATAGCCCGTGAATACTGGATTCTGAAACGAGTTCAGAATGACAAGTCATAATATCCAGGTACATATTCTGAGCGTTTCTCTTTTTTTAACCGGACACATGTTATATTTGGTAAATAACTATTATGAAAAGCGTAATATGCTATATTATATTTTAATCTTTATTGTCTTTATAAACCCGGTTGTTTCGATAGCTGGCCAAACAGAGGAGGCAAAACTTCCTGACACATCAGCAACAAAAGTAAGCTCCACCAAACTTGGCATAATCGGCGGAGTGACGGCTGCCGGAGTTGTCATCGGGCAGATACACCAGTCCGGCACTTACTGGAATGAAAGGACAGCTTTTCATGCCATGCCTCTGGACAAGGAATACCCCGATGCCTTGATGGCGGATAAATTCGGCCACCTGTTCTTCGCCAATTTCCTTGCAAGTACATATAAATCAGCTTTTGAATGGGTGGGCTATAATCAGTCAAATGCGGCACTTCTCGGCGGGGGCGTGGCGTTGGCCTATCAGACACTGGTGGAGATGCAGGACGGATTTTCAGGCGGCAAACCCTACCTCGGCTTTAGCTATGGCGATATGTTGTTTAATACTGCAGGGGCTATATTCCCCTATCTGCAAATTAATTATTCGGTATTGAACAGATTCCGATTCAAGGCCAGCTTCCAGAAATCAAGCAACTTCGACCGGCTTAATTATAATTCCATCACAGAAGATTACGAAAGCACATATCACTGGCTGAGTATTAATATATGTGATCTGCTGCCAGATAATATTCAACAATGGTACCCGGAATTTGTGAATCTTGCAATTGGGCATTCCGTTAGCAATATTGACCGCTATGGCGCCGGCGGCCACGAATTATATTTAGCTTTGGACTGGAACTTAGAGGCTTTGCCGGGAGATAATTTCTTCTGTGATTTCATCAAACAAACGTTTAATTTTTATAAACTGCCCGCACCGGCTGTGAAAATATATCCCAATGTAGTTTGGTACGGGCTGAAGTTCTGAGGATGCTTGATTCCGGGTATATGTTGTGGTATATTCAGTAATTGGAATTAATGAATAATTTATTTACCTTTTAATCGACTTATTATCATAGGGAAGTAAATATAATGAATGGATATAGAAAAAAATGTTGAGAAATTTCACAGCAAAATACACTAAAATAAGTTCCGGCTATATGGGGCAAATTCTGGAATTACCCGAAGTTATCACTGAAGGCAAAAGCATTGAAGAATGCCAGGTTTTCCTTAAGGGTGCTCTTTTGGAAATAACATTGGCATATAAACAACTCGGAAAGGAATTGCCTAATAATAATTGTTTGTTCGAACAGATTTCTTTGGATTCGGAAAATGTCAGTTAAGAGACGTGACTTAATACGATACTTAGAGAAGAACGGATTTTATCTTTTGCGTGAGGGCGGGAACCATTCAATCTATTATGATAATAAAAAATAATACCTGTAAAACGGCATAGAACCTTAGATAGGATCACGGCTAATGAAATTTGCAAGCAAGCCGGATTAGAGAAATTTTTTTAATATTACGAAACGCAATAAGAAAACGTGTCATTCCGGTCTTGTTGAGCTTGTGAATTCCCGTATTTGGAAGTAATCCCGCCATCGTAAATACGGAATCCATCTTGATTATGCAAATAGCCTATAAATACCGGATTCCTCGCTTAGCTCCCCGATGAATCGGGACATGCAGAATGACAAGTCAAATTTATTAGGATAATATCCGGAGAAGCGGCCTTTTTTCACGGACATCAGTTTTCGTTTTTATCGAATAATCAATCCGTTACTTTCAGCTTTACCTTTCGCTCAAAATAATTTGCGATTCCAGCCGAGGCATCCCCTTTTTTCGTATCACCTTTTGTCAGCATCGCCTGCAAGGTTAATTCCACATCTTCCGCAGTGTCCGTCGGGCGAATGGACGAAGGGACTATCGTGATCTTAGCTCCTTCGTATCCCTTTAATTTATCCCCGGTGATCTTGCAGGACATTGGCAGGTTCACATCCCACCCGGGAGCGAATTTTGATAGAGAACTCGTTCCGATTGTGGTTGGATCGACATAAAGGAAAGCATTCCTGTATGGCGATATTTCCCTATCGCCTGCCTGCCTGCCTATGACCGTAATTATATTAATCACTTCATTACGCTTTGCCTCAATCAGGAACGATCCGTCTGGCTGCTTAAGGGATTTTTTTGTGGCTTTGTCAAGTATGTCGATAATGGTTTTGCTGTCATCTTTCCACGGCCCGTTATCGTCGTGGCAGGCAATGCAGTTTTCGGCATCGCTGAGAATCCCCACCGCAGGCGGATAGGCATAAGCCACACCGTAGCTGCTTTTGCCGAACTCAGGATGATAGTAATATTCGGAATTGATGATCTGAACAATAATCATTGCCGCCATCACCAATATAGTTGTTGTTAATAATTTTGTTTTCATAATAATGCCTTTCAACCTATATTATTTATAAAATATCCAAGATGACCACAAGGAAAAGTATAGTAGATGTTATCGTATTCTCAGTTTTTGATCCGACATGATTCTAATACTATCTACCTGGCCGATATATCGCCAGAAAAGATACTAAGCCTTTGAGTGAAAGTCCCGAATTATTCGGGTTAAAAAGTTAATACTTTATCCGCTTCAACAGTCAATTTTGCTAATTCATTTAAAGTACTTAATTCCGCACCTTCGATTAATTGTAAATCATTAATACCTCTGGCACCGGCACAGGTTCCGCATAATTTCACTTCACCGTTTCTTCGGATTACCGCCCTTAACATCCTCTCAATATTATAATAGCCATCGGGAGTCTTTTGATTGCTCATTGCACAAAAGGCAGCATCAGCCATCAGAAAAATTCTTACCTCAACATCACCCGAATCTCTTTGAATCTGCATAGCCATTCGCAGCGCATTGTATGCCCTCTCCGTTCCATAGGGAGCGTCATTAATAATAAACAGGATTTTCATAAAATTCCAGTGTCAGAGTTAAACAATTTCGTTTTTATAATATTTTGTCACAAGTGTCCGGTTAAAAAGCAGCCAATTGGTGATAATCATAGTAATAAGCACCCTTTTGCCCTATATTGTGCTATAGTGGATGCAATTTCGGATTTAGCGAGATTTTATATTAAAGCGTGTCATTCCGGACTTGATCCGGAATCCATCTTTATTATAGCGAATAATATAATGAATACTGGATTCCCGCTGGAGTTTATCCTGAGCCCTTCGACTTCGCTCAGGATAAACTGCCGAAGGGCAGGAATGACACGTGACAGATATTAAGGGTATATTCATCAAGGCTCTCATTTTTTTACCAGACAGTACTGATATTTTGTAATAAATTATTCCCTATTAATGTACTACCCAGCCGCATACAGCTTGGTATCGATTTTGATTATCATTATAACAAGCAGGCAGGCCACTGGGAATAAAACCCGAGAGTGGGATTAAACTTCAAAACCCATGAAAGCACTGAATACGAGCACTGATATTGCAAAAACAAGGCATATTTCGCATAAATATTTCCTGCGGGCGCGGAGCTTAAAGAACTCAGCCTCTGTTTCGGAATCCGGCTGGCTTGAACTTGAAAATCCCTCGAACATTACCTTTAGTTTTGGGTTGATCTTCAAAAATATCATACTCATTATTATCACCATGCCAACAACAGACACAAGTTTGAGAGTGAGTGAAATTGATGCAACATTGGACAGGTCTTTGAAAGAATCATTGAAGAGATAGTAATTAAGCGGTATTCCGATGCCGGTAACGAATAATGTTATTATAAAAGATATACAGTAGGGAGCATTCCCCTGCAATGTATCCTCTACAACCTTGTCTAATTCATAGAATAATTTAGGCCCGAATTGGCTTCTGTGGGTGACGAGGCTTCTGTTATAAAAAGGTGCTGCCGCACAGCCGACTAACGCAATATTATGCAGTGCGAGCAGAAATCCGTGAATAATTTGTTCTGTCATTTTTTTGAAACTCCCTATTTCAGGTTAAATAATTTTACTTATAATTTATTGAGTATCTCATTATTTTTATGAAGCCTTTCGATCAGAACTTCGCGCATAAGCTGGCAGGCTTCGACAACTTTAGGGGTGGACAGCTTAAAAAAAGTATATAGCCCTTCCTTTCTTTGCGTTAGGATGCCCTTCTCCACCATTACGGATAAATGCTGCGACAGGCTGGATTTCGCCACTCCGGTTTTGTCGGAGATCTGCCCAAAATTCATCTCGCGGTACTGCAACACATCAATTATTTCAATCCTGATTGCGTGAGCCAATGCTTTGCAAACATCGGCGTGTAGTTTGTAAATCGTTTTGTCGTCCATAGCCAATATTATAATATTATTAATTCTAATCCCACATTGTGGGTTTAATACCCCGCTGCTTGCGGTGATTATTAAATTCTGTTAAACATTAATACCCCGCTGCTTGCGGCAGGGTAGTTTATTAGTTCGTCATATTATGAACTAATGAAGATACGAACATCTTATAATTTTATTTTTTAGCCTGCACTATTCGTAGAATATTCAAAATAACTGATATTTAATGTCAGATTTGCAGTGGATGGCAGGTATTACGGGATACTTAAATTGAGTCAATCCTGATTGCCATAGCCTCTGCCTAACTTAATAATATCTAATTAGTTACGAAGCTCTATAATAAAAGGCCCGAAATAATCGGGTAAATAAGGATATGTTTCAAACGTTAACGATTAATGAATAGGTAAATACGGAATATATAACTAGGGTTTCCTCAAAAAGTAGTCGAGGAAAAAGATTTTAATGATTATGATTAAAGGAGAATAACAACCCCCTTAATCCCCCTTTTTTAAGGGGGAATTCTACTGGCTATTCCCCCTTAAAAAAGGGGGAAGTGAGCGATGCGAGCAGGGGGTTGTCCTACAATATGCAAGGCATAAAAGAATAATAAATCTATTTCCTTGCACCTTTATAGTTGAATATCTATTGTAACTACAATACCAATAAGTATTTAATACTTTTTAAGGAATATATAAATACGGAACCGAAATTCAAATGCCGGAACATCAGGACTGGGGCTTAATAGATTATCGCAAAGCCTGGCAAAGGCAGAAGCAGCTTGTAGCGGAAATTCAGGGCGGCAGCCAAAAGAGCATACTGGTTCTGTGCGAGCACCCAACGGTAATTACCATAGGCAAAACAGGCACAAAGGACAATATATTGCAAACAAGTGATTATCTCGAATCGCTTGGCGTTAAGGTGGTAGAGAATGACCGCGGCGGGGATGTTACACTTCACAATCCCGGGCAATTAGTCGGCTACCCGCTTTTTGATTTAAAGCATTACCGCAAGGATTTGCACTGGTTCTTGCGGGAGATTGAAGAGGTGATAATTGAATTATTGGCCCGCTATGGCATCGAATCCGGCAGGGTGGATGGCCTGACCGGCGTATGGATAGACAATCTGAGGAAGATATGCGCTATGGGGCTGCATTGCTCCAGGTGGGTGACTTCACACGGTTTTGCATTGAACGTAAATAATAATTTGGGAGAATTCTCCTATATTGTTCCATGCGGAATTGATGACAAAGAAGTAACGTCAATGAGCAATGAACTTGGCATGAATGTTGCAATGATTGACGTGAAAGAAGATTGCAAAAAGTTCTTTGATTCACATTTTTAATTCCGCCATAAGAAATTTATTTGTTTATAAATCAAAAAACCCTTATTTTCGGAATACTAAAGAGTAAATCAAGCGGGAATAGCTCAGCGGTAGAGCACAACCTTGCCAAGGTTGGGGTCGCGAGTTCAATTCTCGTTTCCCGCTCGACGGCGAAAGCCGTTACTTCCTCTTTATGCTGCATGCCTTGCTGTCAAGTCCCCCCGATGGCGAGGCATTTTTTTATACAATAAATTCGCCGGCTGTCGTCACAAAATTATAGAATGGAATTATTGGAATTGAGAATTATCTTGTAAATTGTAACTATTGCACTATATTTGTGTTTATAGTGAAAAGTAACCTAAGAATATCTTTAATAACAAATCACTGCCGATTATTGAAAAATTTGCTACCGAGTTAACATCGAAAACATATTGCGACCTTGTTTTATGCCGTTCATATTCTAATCGGTGTGGCTTTTAATTGCTAATTTTTTTATATATCAGGTACATAAATGCTTTCTCTTTCTGTTTCTCCCATAGATAGTATTAGTCGCAATTGGCTGATACCCCTGGCCTTGATATTTGTGTTTATTGGCCTGCCGTCACCCAATCTATCCGGCAAATCCAGCGATGGTATCGAAATCATTTCATCATCGGCTTCTTCATTAGTCATTTCATATACACCTAACCTGCGTTCTGTGGGCAATGTTTTCACCGAAAGCGACATCCGTACTCTTCGCCCGGAAATCGCAGGATCTCGAATTATCGACGCCAATCCGGGGGCGCC
Source organism: Bacteroidota bacterium (assembly GCA_024278075.1). Classification (GTDB taxonomy): domain Bacteria; phylum Bacteroidota; class Ignavibacteria; order Kapaibacteriales; family UBA2268; genus JAJRTW01. The sequence continues at coordinate 28,599 of JAJRTW010000129.1, forward strand.
TGCAACTATTGCTGCTATCAGTAAGATCACGGTTCCGGGGCGTAATGGATTCCATTTGGCTGATGTAAGAATTGGAAACGTAAGGGAAATCCCGGGTAGAATGTTCCCATATCCGACGCTAACGCTCGAAGGCGGACTGCCGGCAGAGAAGTATAAGATGAATTATAATTCCTATAGAAATTATAATATGCCTGTTTGGGTTGAGCTTAATTATTCCGGGATTGCCCGCGACAGGCATGTGGCAGAATTGAAAATAGTTGCCGCAAGATATAACCCATCGGCCAATATGATTGAAGTGCCGGAGAGAATTCTAATTACAATAAATTTTGATGATGAATTAATTGATTATAAATCCGCACCGACAAAAGCTAATTTCGACCCCCAATTCTCGCTGAACCACTTTCAATCTAAAGATTGGCGTATTAATATTATTGATTCTGATGATGATATTAAATCAAATAACACAGATAAGATGAAATCCAACTCTATACAGTCCGAGAATGAAGAAATCAGCTCGGGCAATTGGGTGAAAATAAGAATCCCGGCCGAAGGCATTTACAAAATCGATAGGAATATGCTATCCGGCCTCGGGTTTAATTTGTCATCGGCCGATGCCGCTACTTTGAAAATATTCGGAAACGGCGGCAAAGAGCTTAGCGAATTTGTTCCCGATGCGGTTAACAACGAAATGAACCAGCAGCCTGTTTTGGTTAGGACAAGCGGCAATGGCAGCTTTGCCTCGGTGATATTTTATGCCGCTCCGGCCAATGGTTTTGAATATATCGACGGTGAGTTCTCGCATTATATAAATCACTACAGCGTAGATAATTATTATCTGCTGACCTGGGGAGGCTCCGCCGGATTGCGTGCTGACGGGCTTGAAACTCCCACAGGGCAACCGGATTTTGAACCTGATACTTATTACGAAAGATTATTTTATGAAGAAGAATTATACAGCCCCTATAAAGCAGGCTCCGGCCGGCAATTCTTCGGAAGAACTTATTTTAGCTTAACAGACGAGTTCATTAGGATGTTGCATAATCTTGACAAAAGCGGCACCATTAAATTCAGGTTCTCCGTGGCGCATAGATCCGACTATACCGGCCAGTTCACCGTTAGCCAAAGCAATAATACGATAACAACAATTCCGATGAAACCATCATCAAGCTTATATCAGGAGGCTTATAGAAATGAAGTGTTTGTTGATTATCCGGCGGCGCAAATTCCATCTGATAACAGAATCGGCCTAAGATTTAATTACACGAATTCCAACGGACAGGCAAGCGCTACGGCATTCTTCGATTATTACGAAATTCACTACCCGCGATCATTTTTGCCAATTGCAAACCAGATAGGTTTTTATACCGACACCTCGTATAGGGGCATTGTTCAGTACAGGATAAATGAATTCTCCGGCCCTGAAATAATCGGTTTTGAGGTGACCAACCCCGGGCAGCCTAAAGTGCTGGCCAATACCGACAATTCTATTAAGAGTTTGTTCGTATTTAAGACTGCCGTTGAGGATTCCCCTAAGAAATTCTTCATTTCATCACAATTCAAAACACCATCAATTAAAACAACTGAGTTTGCCAACCTGCGTTCCGAACAATCGGGGGCGAATGTGGTGGTCATATCGCCCAAGGCTTTCATCGAATCTGCAATTAGTTTTAAGAATTACAGGGAATCGTCCGGTGAATTAACGGTTAAAGTTGTTAACGTAGGCCATATATATAATGAGTTTGGCAGCGGCGTTCAAGACGTTACGGCCATAAGGGATTTCTTGGCCTATGCTTATTCGAATTGGGAAACAAAGCCTGAATACGTTGTTCTTTGGGGCGACTGGCATTATGACTATAAGAACGTGCAAACGGAAAAACCGAATTTCATACCGCCGTATGAATCATTGGACGATACCAACATGTTCGATGCGATTCATACAACCACAACCGACGATTACTATGCGAGAATAGTAGGCAACGATATGGAAATCGACCTTGCAATAGGCAGGATAACGGTGGACTCACCCCGAATGGGCCATTGGATGGTTGATAAAATAAAAAATTATGAAAAAAGCTCGGGTACGGACTCGTGGAGAACTACTGTGACGCTTGTAGCCGACGACGGGCCGGCCGGGAGAGATGAAAATGACGGGGCAAGGCACACTGTGCAGTCAGAAACCCTGGCAAAATACTATATCCCCGGGGATATGCAGATTAAGAAAATATATCTGGTTGACTACCCGACGGATTATCTTCCCAACGGAAGAAGAAAACCCGGCGCTACTGCCGATATGCTGACAACAATAACCACTACCGGCACATTAATGCTCAACTGGCTTGGGCACGGCAATCCTCAGGTATGGGCCCACGAATCGGTTTACGACAGGGAACTCACAACACCTCTTATGACGAATATGAATAAGTTGTTTTTTGTCACTGCCGCAACTTGTGATTTTGGCAGATTCGACAAAACCGATGTGAGAAGTGGCGCCGAAGAAATGTTACTAAGTGATGTTGGCGGAGCCATAGGTGTATTCTCTGCAACGAGAGTTGTCTACTCTCAGCAAAATGCTGACATCAATAACTATTTCTACAATAATGTTTTCACAAGGAACGAGCTGACTGGCCAGCACCCCCGCCTTGGTGAAATAATGTACACGGTGAAGCAGAAATATAATAGCCAAAATGATCAGAAATTCTTTCTATTGGGCGACCCAACGATGAGACTGCTGATACCAAACCTCCAGGTAAAAATTAATTCTATCAACGGCATAACAATTACCGATAGTACGGAGATTCAATTGAAAGGCCTGTCGCGGGTTCGGATTTCCGGTTCGGTAATCAATGCTGCCAACAATGAAATTAATACTTCATTTAATGGCACGGCAATTGTTTCCATGCTCGACGGCGATGAAAATATTCATATTGTAGATATAGATGGCTATAACTTTAATTTTGTGAAATACGGCGGAGCTTTGAACAGAAGCGCCTATGAAGTGACAGCGGGCGAGTTTGAAGCAAGTTTTGTTATCCCGAAGGATATAAGCTACAGCGAGAGCAAAGGCCGGCTTTATACGTATGCGTTTACCGAGGACAATAGATTTGCAAAGGGTGTATCGAGGAATTTCAGAATTGAAGGCCTGGATACCAGTGCTTTGGATGACAACACCGGGCCGGTGATTTCCGCTTTTATTGATTCAAGAAAATTTCAAAATGGCGGCATTGTCAGGCTCAACCCACTATTAATAGTCGATCTGTTCGATTCCACCGGCATTAATTCTACGGGGATTGGCATAGGCCATAATATTGAAGTATGGATAGACGACAACCCAAAGCCTATTGATTTAACCGATAAGTTCTTCACTTCATTGCAGGACAATCGCTATGGCACCGTCCAGGATATATTATATGAATTGAAGCCGGGCAATCATAAAGCCTTAATTCGGGCTTGGGATGTTTCAAATAATTATACTACCGCAGAGATTAGTTTTAGAATCGTATCGTCGGAAGAGTCTATTCACCTGAGCGAATTGCTGAGCATTCCAAATCCGTTTATTGACAAGACAACAATTTCGTTCAGGCATAATATTGCTCCCCCATTCAATGCGGAACTAAATATTTTCTCGCAAAACGGACAATTATTGAGAACAATCAAAGAAAGAATAAATACACCGCTTTATGCGGAGATCCCCTGGGACGGATTGGACAATAGCGGATTGCCGGTTCCCATTGGTGCGTATGTTTATTCGATATTGGCCGATACAAGATTCGGCAACGAAGTGATGATTGGCTCTGCGGGCATTAAGATGAAATGATCGAAATAATTGTTGAGCCAAGTGGTTAATAAATAATGTTATTGATGAATAATAGTTTTAGTGAATAATAGAATTAAAGAAAATAATAGAATTAAAGAAAATAATAGAATTAAAGAAAATAATAGAATTAAAGAAAATAATAGAATTAAAGAAAATAATAGAATTAAAGAAAATAATAGAATTAAAGAAAATAATAATAAATAATAATAAAGATAAGAGTGCATAGGCTGGTGGAAATGAACAAGAACTGAGTATCGGGTTTTTGCCATCACCGCCGAATTAAAGTGCGGCCCGGCTAATGCCTGCATTTTCATTCAATATATAATTCCATTTAAACTTTGCATGGCTATCAGCCGCAGCATGTGAAAATGGTCGAAAATTTATTTAAATTATTTGGTGATTAGAAAAGTTTATTAGCAATTGAAAAAATATTAGAAATATAAATTCGTAATAATATAAATGTTATAATAAGGAATGAATTATGTTTATGAGGAAGCTAACGATGAAAATGATATTAAAGGTGTGCCCGGCAATTGTGATAATTGCATTGTTGCTGCCATGCAATAATCTCTTTGGCCAGGCCGGAGGCTCTGCAGTGCCGTTCATATCGATTTCGCCGGACGCCAGGGCCAGTGGAATGGGCGAGGTAGGCACAGCCATAGCCGATGATATAAATGCCATATATTGGAATCCCGGTGGATTGGCGTTTTTGGATTATTTTGATTACGGCGATGATTTTGACATGGATGAAGAATTAATACCGTATCGTCAGGTTGCTTTATCTTACTCGCTTTGGCTGCCACAGTTTAATGCCGACCTGTTTTACAGCTATCTAACAGTTGGCCAGTATTTTGAAGATTTAGACGGCACGGTTGCCTTCAACTTTATCTTTATGAATCTTGGCGAGTTTACTAAGACAAGCGCACAGGGCACAGTATTGGGGAAGTTCATGTCCAATGAATTCGCCGCGGGGTTGTCTTATGGCACTATTATCGCTCCGGATTTGGGGGTTGGCTTTCAATTAAAATATATTCAGTCTAATTTGACACCAACATCAGTGCAGGGCCAGGATGCAGGCACCGGCATTAGTGCTGCTTTCGATATTGGAGTGCTGTGGAAACCGCAGAGCCTGGATTTTCTTGATATTGAAGACCGGTTGGCGCTGGGATTGAACCTTCAGAATATTGGCCCGAAGATGACCTATATAAAAGAATCCGACCCATTGCCCTCCACTCTCCGCATGGGCATTGCTTTTGATGTGGTTAAGGATGAATTCAATGAGCTCACATTTGCTTTTGATTTTGCTAAATTATTAGTTAAACGCGATTCATTGGGATCTGACCCTTTGCCGAAATCGCTTGTTTCCTCATGGGAAAACCGGGGGGCGGAATTGTCTTTCGGGATGGAATACTGGTACGAACACGTAGTTGCTTTAAGAGCAGGATATTTCACGGAACCGGCGGTGCTGGGCAATAGGAAATATTATAATTTCGGGGCCGGAGTGCGCTATGATATATTCAGATTAGACTTTAGCTTTATCAATACAATAGAAGAAAATCACCCGCTGGCAAATACTATGCGATTCTCGATGCTGATTGATTGGGAATAGTTAGATGATTACTAAATTCAGAAAAGCCGGTCCGACCGGCTTTTTTTGTTGGGATATAAACTCGTCATCTGTTTAATATTGAATAGCTTAGCCCGCCAACCCATAGGCTGGTGAAGCTAAATATTGTTTGGATATTCAAATAAACAGTCATAACTTTGTAATTCAAAGGTGCTATAGCCAAGTGGTTAGGCAACGGTCTGCAAAACCGTGAACGCCGGTTCGAATCCGGCTGGCACCTCGATTTATTAATATAAATGAACTACTCCGCCGCAAGCAGCGGGGTATCGATTTAGATTGTAGTTTTTAAAAGCGTGGCAAGCCACGGAGAATTAAACCCACGAGTGGGATTAACTAAGGGAATAATGGCAAAAACACAAGATCTAAAGAACGGGTCTATCATCAAATTCAATGGCGATAACTGTGTTATCATCTCGAATGCTCATATCAAACCAGGCAAAGGCCCGGCGTATATTCAGGTTAAAATGCGGAACCTCCGCAGTGGCAAACATTATGAACACCGGTTTAATACTGGTGCTACCATCGAATTAGTGCGTGTGGAAAGGCACGCCTACCAGTATTTATACAGAGACGGCACCAGCCTGATTTTTATGAATAAATCGAATTATGACCAAATCCCGGTTGATAAGGATGCGATTACGGGCAATATCGGATTTATGAAAGAAAATGAAGATGTCCAGATTGCCTTCGAGGGCGATATCGTTCTTAGTGTAGACCTGCCCCAGCATGTTAACATAAGAATAACCCAAACCGATCCGGGGTATAAGGGTGACACCGCCACCAACGTATTGAAAGCCGCAACTCTTGAGACCGGTGCGGTTGTGCAGGTGCCGCTGTTTATTAACGAAGGTGATATGATAAGAATTGACACTAAAACCGGCGGGTATATTGAAAGGATCAAAGGATGATCTTTGCATAATCGCTCAAAGCCAATACGCGTATCGGCATTTATTTATTTGCATATTTATTTATTTGCATATTTATTAATTAAGGTTTCGAGGAAGAAATGGATCTCAATTATCTGAAAAAAATTATAAAAATCTTTGATGACAGCACGGCTACGAATCTTGAAATCAAAGAAGAAGGTGTTAATATCAAGATTTCGAATGCTCAGCCGGCCAATACTAGCGGGCAGGTGCCTTATCCCTTTTTCCCGATGCAAACCGCAGCTGCTCCGGTTCAGGGTAATCAAATTCAGCAATCGGCTCCGGAAACCTCTGCGCCGGTTCGGGATATGGTTAGTTCTGATGTTCAATCAGGAACCTCGGCACCTGATGCAGGGAATTATTACGAAATGAATTCGCCGATTGTTGGCACTTTCTATCGCTCGCCATCGCCGGATACCGATCCCTTCGTTGAAGTCGGGACGAAGATCAAGTCAGGGGATACTCTCTGCATCGTCGAAGCCATGAAACTTATGAACGAAATCGAAAGCGATATATCCGGTAATATTGAAAAAATATTAATTGAGAATGGACAGCCGGTTGAATATAATCAACCGCTATTCATTATCAAACCTGAATAGGTTGCACCTGAATAGGTTGCACCTGAATAGGTTGCACCTGAATAGGTTGCACCTGAATAGGTTGCACCTGAATGGGTTGCACCTGAATGGGTTGCACCTGAATAGGTTGCACCTGAATGGGCGGCATTAGATTAATCGCTGCACCAGAATAGAATATATCAGAATAATCCTTAATAAATAAGAATAATAAATGATAAAGAAAGTATTAATTGCGAACCGAGGCGAAATAGCCTTACGTATCATTCGTGCCTGCCATGAATTAGGGCTGCGAACCGTTGCCGTATATTCGGAAGCTGACAAGAGATCGCTCCATGTAAGATTTGCAAATGAAGCCGTTTGCATCGGCCCGGCTTCGAGCCTCGACAGTTATTTGAAAATAACATCAATCATATCTGCGGCCGAACTTACCAACGCCGATGCTATCCATCCCGGCTATGGCTTTTTGGCAGAGAATGCGGATTTTGTGAAGATTTGCCAGGATCACGACCTTACTTTTATTGGCCCATCGGCAAATGCCATCAGGAATATGGGGCATAAATCCAAGGCGAAAGAGACTATGCGGCGGGCAGGTGTGCCGGTGGTGCCGGGCAGCGACGGGATTGTCAATTCAATTCCCGAAGCCAGCAAAATAGCCGCCGAAATTGGCTATCCGGTGATGCTGAAAGCTGTTGCAGGCGGTGGTGGCAAGGGTATGAGGCTCGTTGACGAACCATCCGGGCTCGAGAAAGCCTTTCTGCTTGCAAGCAATGAAGCCGAAACCTTTTTTAATAATCCTGACCTCTACTTAGAAAAACTCGTGGTAGGCTCACGGCACATTGAAGTGCAGGTGATTGGTGATAAATTCGGCAATATTATTCACCTGAACGAAAGGGAATGCTCTATTCAGCGCCGCCATCAAAAATTAATTGAAGAAGCTCCTTCGCCGGTTGTATCTGAAAAGCTGAGGGCAACGATGGGCGAAGCTTCCGTCCTGGGGGCCAAAGCTGTAGATTATGTGGGGCCGGGGACAATCGAGTATCTTGTTGATGATAAAATGAATTTCTTCTTTATGGAGATGAACACTCGCATCCAGGTGGAGCATCCCGTTACCGAGCAGTCGCTTGGCATTGACTTGATTAAAGAGCAAATCAGGGTGGCTTCCGGCGAGAGGCTGTCCCTAACCGTTTCTCCTCCGCTAATGCACTCGATTGAATGCAGGATTAATGCCGAGGACCCCGAGCATGGTTTCAGGCCGTCCCCCGGCAAAATCGAAAGCCTGCATTTCCCGGGCGGCAACGGCATTCGGCTGGATACTCATATTTACCAAAGTTATGAAATACCGCCATTCTATGATTCGCTGGTGGCTAAACTTATTTCTTATGCTCAAACACGGCTGGAGGCTATCGAGAAAATGAGGAATGCACTGGATGAGTTTGTTATCGAGGGCATTAAAACGACTATTCCGTTCCATCAGAAAATGATGAGGAACAAAGACTTTATTGATGGCAATATTGATACGAAATATTTGGAAAGAAATGATTGGAAGAATATGTAGGCATTTTTAGGAATTTAGGGAATTAGGAGTATAATTATCCACGAACTAAAGCACGTGGCAATTGAATAACTAATAATAGCATGGCTAAATATATTACCTTTTCATAGGGATGCAAACTAGTGTCGTGTCATGCATACTTTGACGAATTATTTGTTGGCTGTCATTGCGGAACTTGTTTCCAAATCCAGTATTCACGGCCTATTTGGCTATATTAAGATGGATTCCGGATCAAGTCCGGAATGACATAGTACAGTTGACATATCACTAGTGTCGTGTCATGCATACTTTGACGAATTATTTGTTGGCTGTCATTGCGGAACTTGTTTCCAAATCCAGTATTCACGGCCTATTTGGCTATATTAAGATGGATTTCGGATCAAGTCCGGAATGACATAGTACAGCTGACACATCACTATAATCGAATAAACGCTTTTGTAATAATCGGTGCTACTGATAATAGATACGTATAATCACAATAGATACGTATAATCACAATAGATACGTATAATCACAATAGATACGTATAATCTATGTAAATTAATGGAGAAGAGAATGAATTTCCCAGTTGACCTTAAATATACCGAAGACCACGAGTGGGTTAGGGTAGAAGGGAATATAGGCACTATCGGCATCACCGGCCACGCCCAGGGCGAACTTGGCGATATTGTCTATATTGATATTCCTGACGAATCTGCCGAATTGTCTCTGGGCGACAGCTTCGGAACCATCGAAGCCGTCAAGACCGTTGCGGATCTTTTCTCGCCGCTGTCGGGGAAAATTATCGAGGTTAACACCGGGCTAAATGACAATCCGGAAGTAGCTAATAATGACCCCTACGGTGATGGTTGGATTGTTAAAATCGAATTTACCAATCCCGCCGAATTAGATAAGCTTCTGGACGTGAATTCCTATAAAGAATTAATTGGCCAGTAATTATCCGGTAATTATCCGGCAACTATCCGGCAACTATCCGGCAGCTATCCGTATTCGGCAATAATGAATTGGCAATAATGAATTGGCAATAAGTAGTGATGTGTCAGGCATACTATGACGGTTCATTTAAGTTGTCATTCTGAACCCTTCGGCAGTCTATCCTGAGCCCTTCGGCTTCGCTCAGGATAAACTATGTCGAAGGACTCAGGATAAACTCCGTGAAGAATCCAGTATTCAAAGGCTATTAGGATGTATCAAAATGGATTCCGGATCAAGTCCGGAATGACATAGTACAGTTGACACGTCAGTAGTATAAATCAATAAGTACTGTTAATCATTGCCGTAAATTATTTATAGCCAAGCCCAAACAGGATTTTATTCATCAAATAATTCGTTTGCCCACGAGCTTAACCACGGGGCGGCCTAAATAGACAGGCGTCCATATAATAATATCATTTTTTACTTGAAATCGTAATAAACTATACCCTTAAAGGTATAGTTAATAAAGAGCTATGTAAATTATTTTTTTCAATTCAATTAGGAATTGATATAAGTAGCCATGAGTTTTAACTCGAGGGAAAAGCAATAAAATCATTACTTCTGTTTCTATTCGTGTTCTATATTATCCGCAGGTGCAGATTCCACATTCGAGCTTACAACCGAAAGTATCCCGCTAACAATTACCCATTTATTATTTTCCTTTTTTAATGTTCTGGAACCGCGAAGGTAATAATGCGTTGTTTCTCCATCGAATGTAAGGTGGCAAGGCACGCCAAAGATGATCGAAGCAAAAGTAGCATTGTCATCCATTTGGATCGACACATCGGATAGCTCGCCAAAGTCAATTCTTTCATACTGCTCCCATTGCTCTTTCATTTTGGTTTTGAATTCGGCAAAAGTCCTAATGATTTCGGACGAATCGGTTCCGAAGAATATTACTTCATCTGCTAAGGTTTCAACCATAGCCGAAAAATTCTTATCTTCCGAAGCGGTGTTGTATCGTTCGATAACACTCATTACCTGCTGCTTTTCCTGTTTAATTTGTTCTGGAGAAAGGAACTTTTGTTCCGGGTTGCAACTGGCAAAAAGCAAACAAATCAATAAAAATGGTAAGTATTTTTTCATACGGCCCCCAAAGGAAAATAGGTTATAACAATATTATTGAATATGATGAAATTGGCTATTCGGTAATAAAAAGGGTCAGATATTGGTATATAAATTGCATTAATGAATAAACCAATATCATTGATTAATTGTAATTTAAAACATTCTTGTCATTAATACAAATCAGAGATAAAAAATGAATATTACCGAAATCAGGGACAGCGGCTCTAAACCGTATGATTTATCACTATTTGACGCAATTCAGTCTGAATCAATTAAAACAACAGAACCTGTGAAAAAGGAATCTAAGCCCGTGGCTTCCACTTCGTGGCAGAAAAAAATACTCCTCGATGCCCTTGATAAGCTGGAGAATAATATTCAGCTGGATGATAGTAACCCGCTGGATAAACTTAACAACACCCCCATCGAAAGCTACGAGGAAGCATTGATTGAGTTAAGTTTTATCAAATCGCCATTCTTTAACAAGCATGCATCCCAGGCCCAGGCGAACATAAATGCCAATGATGTCATGTATCTATTTGCAAATGAAGAAAATCTCCTCGACATTAAATAATTATTTGCTAATTCTAAATATTAATAATCCCTGCCCGCAGTTGTTTTATCCTGTTCGGCGATGCAATTAATATCCGGTGAACCGGCAATATTCAATCAGATGTTGCCGGCGGATTCGGCACGCAAGATAATGTTGCGGGTGCATTTGTTACCCATGAATTATTCATGCCAAAAACCTTGAGTTAATTTCGCATAGCATACAATAATTGAGAGGATTGAACGATTCCCACCTTTAGTATATAATTAAAGAAGTAGCTAATCAACAAAAACAATCCGGCATTTGATGTTTTCTTCTATCAAAAAATTCATTTCGTAGGTATCGGCGGTATAGGAATGTCAGGGATAGCAGAAATACTGCTGAACCAGGGATTCGATGTAACCGGCTCCGATATTTGCAGTTCCGGTGTAACGGACAACCTCGAGCAAAAGGGAGCTATCGTATATATCGGCCACAGGCCGAAAAATGTTAAGGATGCCGAATGTGTGGTCTATTCCAGCGCTGTGAACCCGGCTGAAAATGTGGAGACAAAAGCTGCGGTTGCAAGGTCAATTCCATTGATTAGAAGAGCTGAAATGCTTGCCGAAGTGTCGCGGCTGAACTATTGCCTGGCGATCTCGGGCACACACGGCAAAACCACCACCACGTCTATGCTTGGCCTGATTATGATTGAAGCCGGAATTGACCCTACGGTCATTGTTGGCGGCAGGCTAAAGGATTTTGGAGGGACTAATGCACGCTTGGGCAATGGAAAGTGGACGGTGGTAGAAGCCGATGAATACGACAGGTCTTTTTTGCAGCTTGCGCCAACAATAGCTGTAGTCAACAATATAGAGCCGGAACATCTTGATATATACGATGATTTCGACGACCTGAAAAACTCGTTCTCCCTTTTTGCCAATAAAGTACCTTTCTATGGCATTGCCATACTTGGGGCGGATTGTCCGGGCGTTTGCGATATTATTTCCGGTATAAATAAAAGAGTTATAACTTTCGGTTTGGCCAAGGGGAGTGACATCAGAGCCGATTCGATAACTTATGACGGCAGAATGTCTTCGTTTGCGGTATTCGAAAAAGCAGGCGGGAAGGAACAATATCTGGGTGAAATATCCATTAATGTACCTGGCAGTTATAATATTAAAAATGCTCTGGCGGCGGTTGCGGCAGCAAGAAGCATGGACATCGAATTCAATATTATTAAGTCCGCTTTGTCGGATTTTGAAGGTGTCTATCGCCGGTTCGACATCAGGGGGGAGAAAAACGGAGTGTTAGTGGTAGATGATTATGCCCATCATCCGTCGGAGATCCGTGAAACTCTTCGTGCTGCTAAAATTGGTTGGGGGAGAAGAATTATCTGTGTTTTCCAACCGCATACGTTTACTCGCACAAAGGAATTCTACAAGGAATTCGGAGAATCATTCGCCGATGCAGACCTGATATGTATTACCGACATATTTCCCGCACGTGAGAAACCAATCGAAGGTGTGAACGGAGAGCTTATTTGGGACTCGGTTATCAAAGCTGGCAATGACAAAGTAACTTATTGTAAAAACATTAATGATATATTTGATACTCTAAAAGCGGTAATGCGGAAAGGAGACATGGTTATTACCCTCGGCGCCGGAAATATTTGTAATGTAGCCGATGAAATCATGGAAAACGACTGGAAAATTTTAAATTGAATCGAATTTCTTTTCGAATTTATTCTCCAACTTTAGGTAATTTGATTATCCGGATGGGAACGAAATGAAATTTAGTAATCAACAACCCCGCAGCAGGCAAATGGGTATGTATCTGAGATAATATACCTGTTTCCGGCGCAAACCTCGGGGGAATAAAACCAAATAAGTAGGATTTAATAATTAATCAGGAAAACAAATAATGAGAAAAACCTTTATGTTCACGGGGATAATGATTTTTTCATTTTTTATTTTTAGTAAATGTTCGATATTCAATGTCGAGAACGAATCTACTGTGGTTGCCACTGTGGGCAGCGAAAAGATAACATTTGAAAATTTGGAAAAGGCATTCCAAAAGAATATGAACCGCCGGCAGACAAAGCTCAAAGAGGTTTCGCAGGACAGTGTACTGGACTTTCTTGACCTTTATATAAAATACCGCCTGAAGGTCAACGATGCAGTGAAAAGAGGATTCGAGAATGATTCTTCGGTTGTTGCCGACCTGGCGCAAAACAGGAAGCTGCTGGCCGAGAATTATTACTACGAAAACAAGTTAATTGCTCCGGGAATCGAAGAACTATTGAACAAGCGGTCAAGGGAATTAAAAATTGCTATCATATTAGTGTCGAATAAGAAAGGTGTTGTTGGCGGGGCAGAGGAATCCGGGAAGAAAGCCGAAGAAGCATTGGAGAAAATTAAAGCCGGTGCTGATTTTTCGGAAATAGCAAAAGAATATTCAAGCGACCCGCGAACAGCGGAATCCGGCGGGGTCATCAATAATTACATCACAGCCGGGAAAGTAAACTATGAAATAGAAAAAGTGATTTATGCCGCCAAACCAGGCGAAGTATGGCCGGAAGTAGTTGACTTAGGCTTTGGGTCGTTAATTGTTAAAGTATTGGAAAACGTCCCGCGGATAAAAGTAAAAGCCAGCCACATATTAATATCTACCGGATCGGAAAGCGATTCTTTATTAAACATTCAGGAGGCCGACAGCATAATAACACTATTAAAAGCCGGCGATGATTTCAATAAGCTTGCCGAGGATAATTCGGACGACCCCTCGAGTGCTATGCGAGGCGGGCAGCTTTCGAGCTTCTATTCCCGCTCCTCGGGGTTCGACGATTCCGGCGCTCCGGTAGTGACAGAATTTGAAGAAGCGATGTTCGCCATGAAAGACGGAGAAATTTCGGGCAAAGTGTTTACTGATTATGGCATACACATAATTCGCCGTGATTCCACAAGAGCCTTCGACCCGGAAGCCGAACGTGAGGAAATGAGGAAGGTGTATAAGAGGTTATACCTGAAAAAAGCTAAGGAGAAATTATTGGATTCTTTGGCAAAATCCTATGGATTTAAGCTGTATGACAATACTCTAACGGCGCTGACTTCGGCGATTGATACTACCAAAACGAATCTGGACTCGGCATGGACATCTAAAATCGATAATAATTTAGCATCGCAACAGCTATATATGATTTTCAATAAAAGCTATACCGTTCAGGATTTCGTAAAAAAATCGATAAACGACAACGGATTACGCGGCCAAAGCCTGAACGAAAAGGGCATAAGGGCGACCATTGACAAAATTATTAAGCCGATGGTTTTTGATGAGGCAACCCGAAATCTTGAGAATGAGAATGAAGATTTTGCTTCTTTGATGAATGAATTCCACGACGGGATTTTGCTTTTCAGAGTGGAAGCCCTTGAGGTGTGGGACAAACTTGGGTTCGACTCCACTTTGGCTCGGGAGTATTGGGAGCAAAGAAAAGAGAATTATGTTATCGATGACCGGTACTCTGTTATTGAAATCTACGTACTGACTGATTCAATGGCTAATGCTATTTATGACAGAGCCATGAAGGGCGAGGAATTCAGCAAGCTGGCCGCCGAATCTACTATGCGTGACGGATACAGGGAAAAGCAAGGCAATTGGGGGATAGTCCATGCCGGCAACAATGCTCTGGCCCAAAATGCAAAAGCAGCCGATGCCACGGCTGGAGCGATACTGAAGCCTTTCAAAAATGGCAAGGGGTGGTCTATCATCAAAGTAGTGTCAAAAGAACCCAATATTGTTAAAACGTTTGAACAGGCAATCCCCGATTTCGCTGCTGAGTTTCAGGATATGATGCAGAAAAAATTAACTAAACAGTGGCTCGATAGAGTTAAGAATGATTTCCCGGTAGAAATATATAAGGAAAAGTTATTGGATATGATTGATAATAGTAATTAATCGTATCGATTTCTTAACTGTAGCAATATATAATTGAAACAATATTGGTAATTGTTAGTCTATATATTATACGCACTAACCGGAATAACCAAGAAGAAATAAATGACATTCAAAACGCCAAATATCTTCAAAGCCATCTGCTTAATAATGGTTTTATTTTACTCTGATTCTGGCATAATCTATAGCCAAGTCGAATCGGGCCAAACTCTTGACAAGATTGTTGCCGTTGTGGGCAAGCAAATCATTATGCAGTCCGACATAGATGCGCGAATTACGCTAATGGCCCAGCAAGATACATCGCTCGATATTCAAGATGCTGAAATCAGAAAGCAGGTATTGGATGCTTTTATCAACGAGAAATTAATAATCACTAAGGCGATTGAGGATTCGGTGGAAGTAACCGAAGAAGAAGTTGACCAGCGGCTGGAAATCGTATTGCAGGATTTGGTGCGACGGTATGGATCGGAGAAAAGAATCGAAGACATCTACGGCCTGTCGATTGCCAGGTTAAAATTTGAGTACCGCGATGAGATAAAGAAATCATTGCTATCGCAGAAAATCGGGCAGATTAAATTTTCTAATGTTAAATGCTCGCCCCAGGAAGTAGAGGGGTTTTTCAAGGAATATCAGGATTCTCTTCAAATGGTGCCGCCGCAAGTGGAAGTATGCCATATTGTCAAATATGTAAAACCGGAGGAATCTGCCAAGAAGAAGGCCATCGATTTGGCTAATAAGGTTCGGGATTCGATATTGGATGGCGGCGACTTTGCTGAATTTGCCCGAAGATACAGCGGAGACCCGGGCTCGGCGGCTGATGGCGGGAACTTAGGCTGGTTCGACAAAGGAAGCCTGTTCCCCGAATTCGAAAAAGCTGCATTTGCACTTCAGGTGGGCGAAACCTCTCTTCCCGTTGGAACACCTTTTGGCTACCACCTTATCCAGACAATCGACAAGAAAAAGGACGCCTTGCTGACAAGGCATATTCTATTCAGGTTTGAGCAATCCAACGATGAGAAAGAGAAGGTAAAGCAGGAATTATTGGAATTAAAGAAGCGGGCGGAAAGTGGGGAATCTTTTGAAGAATTGGCCAAAGAATACTCCGACGACAAAGATACACGCGGTTTTGGTGGGTTGATCGGCAAATTGGATAAAGAGAATCTGCCCGTCAATATTGCAACAGCTGTTAAGGATTTGAAGGAAGGATGTATTTGCGATCCGGTGCCGTATGGGAATGATCCAACAAAACCCGGGTTTAATATTGTGTATCTTAAAAAGATTTACCCGGAGCATAAGCCCACATTGGATGAGGATTATAAGCAAATAGAGCAAATAGCTGCCATGCAGAAGCGACAAAAACTATACTTGAAATGGATAGAGGAATTAAGAAAAGAGATGTATTGGGAAATTAAGGAATAAGATTGGCCGATATGATTGCATCCCCTTCAAGTCAGGTGTAACACCTGGCTTGACATTGAAAATGTGAGGTTACAAGTTCCTTTGAGGAGCTTTTTTCTTATTATAATACGCCAACAGAATAAAGCAGCAAAAGATTAGGAAGACTACAGGCAGCTATGCAGCGAAACAGATTAAAAAAATTCCGTAGTGGTGATAATATCAACAGGGAATCAGACAGCCGGTTGATTTTCAATAAAACAGTTATATCCAACGGGATTCGGGTAATTACCGAAGAAGTTCCCAATGTGGAATCATTTGCTCTCGGTATATTCATCAATGCCGGTTCGCGAGAGGACCTCCACCACCCCGGGATTGCGCATTTTCTTGAGCATGCCGCCTTCAGGCATACCCGCAGCCGCACTTCCAGGCAAATTGCGTCGCAATTCGAATCCATCGGGGCGTATACCAATGCCTACACTTCTAAGGAATACACTTGCTTCTATGTTCGGGCATTGAAAAAGAATTTCAGGAAATCGCTTGAGCTTCTGATCGATGTATGCCTGAACCCCGCACTTGCCGAACGGGATATTGAGAAGGAAAGGCCTATTCTGATCGAAGAGATTAATTCTTATGATGATGATGCTGAGGACCAGATTTTTGATTTGGCGGACAGCGTGATGTTCCCCGGGCATCCGTTGGGCAATGTCATAACCGGCGACAAGCAATCGGTATCGAGAATATCGCAGGCCGACATTGTTGATTTTAAGAACAGCCATTATCACCCCGAAAATATTTTGATAGCTGTTGCAGGGAATCTGCCGCATTCGAGAATTAATAGTCTTGTGGAAGGATTTACTGCTGATATTCAGGCGGTTTCCAATGATTATCAGAGAAGCTGGCCCGGCGCTGTTGCACCCTCAAACCTGAGTATTAATAAGCCAATTCAGCAATCGCACTTCCTGCTTGGCAAACGAATTGGCGGCATTGATGACGGCGAAAGGTATCCACTGGCATTGATTAATGTACTTTTTGGCGATGGCATGAGTTCGCGGCTGTATCAATCCCTGAGGGAGAAGAACGGCCTTGCCTATAATATTTATTCTTCGATTCATCTGTATTCCGATTGCGGGACTTTTTATATTTATGCCGGTTTCGACAGAGCTAAAAAAACGAAAATTGAAAGGCTAATATATCGTGAAATTGAAAAGCTCGGTAAATTGAAATTGACTAAAGTGGAAATTGCAAGGGCAAAGGAGCAGCTCAAATCCGGTATAATTATGGAAATGGAGGGCCTGGCCGAAAGGATGGCTTCGCTGGCCAAAAGTGAATTCTACCTCGGCAAAAGGGAGGAGGTCTCCGAGATTCTCGATAATATTGACGCTATTTCAAACGATGAACTCAACGAAATCATCTCGAAATATTTTACCTCGGACGGATGGTCGGAAGTGAGTATAATGCCTGAGTAAAGAAAGCCCCGGCAAAGATGGATTGTTTTTTTCATTTTGACATTATATTTTCTCCGGCTATTAATAGTTATATATCATCGTAGTATCGAAAATAACGCTGTATTTTTCTTCTAATCTCGGTATTAATAGCCAGTTATTTCTTACTATCAATATTTCTTCTATACCTGTGATAGAAATGTCAATATTATAAAAATACTTTTCCTCGGCATCATTTCTATAAACGCTACGTTTTATCTCACTGGGACCAGTTTTTGTAACAAAACCAATTAAAGTATGATCATTAAAATCTATTTCAGGCAGTTCATAGTCAGGACAGTCAAAATATTGCCATCGAATATCAAGCAATTTGTTATATTCATTGGTATTCCTTATTACGTAATTTTCTGCTATTTTGTCTCCATCCATGCATTCAATATTAATGGACATAGTATCCGTTACCTCCACCCAATTCTTATCATTCAGAATTGTATTGATGTCGATATCTTGCGTATATTCCGTCGCTTGCTCATCGCCGCAGGCGACAGCAGCAATAATGAATATTGCAAATATTAAACTTGTGAGTGATTTCATTTTCCGCTGAACCAATTCAAAAACACATAAATAAGTTTTCATTACAACACCTAACATTTTCGATAATGCTAATTATTAAATAAACTTCTTAAGGAATAATCAAAATCCTTAAAATTTTCCGGATACTTACCAGTTCCATTTGAAGGATTAATATTAACTTTTTTAAGTGTATCAGCCTTATCACTTCTCCAACTTAAAGTTTCAAAGGATGATAACGACATAGGTGGTACAGTTGTATCAATATCCCATGGAATAGTTGAAGGATAATCAATAAAATTAATTCTAATAAAAATACTATCTAAAGAATTTAAAAAATCTTTGCTAACTTTAGTTTCTTCAATAAAACGATAATCTTCAATTACTCTGCCACTTCCATAAAGTCGATGGTATAATTTAAACTTACCGGAAAACTCAATGACTCTTTTAATCATTGTTATATCATTTTCTTCATATACATCTTGAAAACCCCCGAATTCATAAATATATTTTATTTCTTCTTGGTTAACTGTATTAATTACATTTTTATCATCGCCGCAGGCGATTGCAGCAATTAATAATATTGCAAATATTAAACTTGTGAGCGGCTTCATTTTTCTTTCTCCTCTATTCATTATAATAAATTAGTTTCGGATGAAAACAAAAACTCCCGAATCTATAATAGGCCTGGGAGTGTAAATATAACAAACAACAGGGGGCTTCAGCCCCTTGTTCATAACATGATTTGTTTATTCCGGATCCATCCAGACGGTTTCCTGCATGGATTTGCATTTGCCGTATTCGAAACTGAATTCCTCGTCGGCATACCCGTCCTTTTCAACGACAACAGTGTAAGTCTTTGGGGCGCAAAGCTCCTCACGAACATAATAGCCTTCGTTGTTTGATTCACCCTCGGCTATCACATCGTCGCCGTCGTATATCTTCACGCTTGCACCGCTCAAATAGTCTTCGCTATCCTTATCCCTGATAATTAATTTCAGCCTGCCGGTGCAGCATTCACCGTCATCGGCTTCAAGTTCCTTTGTAATTTCCAGAGTTTCATCGCAGTCAAGCTCGGCTTCGAATTCAATATTGTTATAATCCTCGTGCATAATATCAATACCATAGCCACCTTCGCAGAGGCCGTCAAAGATTGCCACACCGTTGCTAATCTCAGCAGTTTCAACCAGCTTGCCACCTTTCCACAGCTTAACCTTGCCGCCGTTTATCGCCTCGCCATCGGCATTTTTCGGGTATATTTTCATCACCCCATTGCAGCATTCCCGCTCTTCGATAGTCACCTCTTTTTCGATAGTTTCATCGCAATCAAACTCAACTTCAAACTCACCCTCTTCGCGGCCTTGATACAGTACGTCCACTCGGTATGCACCCTTGCACATTCCGTCGAACATAGCAGCGCCGCCTTTCAATTCCACTTTCTCGACCAATTTACCATCCCGGAATATCCTAACATAGCCGCCGTTAATGCTGTTGCCTTCGCTGTCCTTTACATTTACTTTCAATATACCTTTACAGCATTCCTGTTCCGAAATAATCACCTCTCTTTCGATAGTTTCGTTGCAATCGAACTCAACTTCAAACTCACCCTCTTCGCGGCCTTGATACAGTACGTCCACTCGGTATGCACCCTTGCACATTCCGTCGAACATAGCAGCGCTGCCTTTCAATTCCACTTTCTCGACCAATTTACCATCCCGGAATATCCTAACATAGCCGCCGTTAATGCTGGTGCCTTCGCTGTCCTTTACATTTACTTTCAATATGCCTTTGCAGCATTCATCTTTGGATGTCATTTCCTTAACGAACTCAACTTCGCCATCGCATCCGATTTCGAATTCAAATTCAATCACGCCATAGCCCTCGCCGGAGATTCGTATATCGTAGCTGCCTTCGCAGACACCGTCAAATACAACGCCATCCTCACTTTTTTGAATTAATTTTTCAATCATAGCCGGATGCTGGCGCAGTTCGATTTTTGCCCCGATAATCACTTCGCCGGTTTCACTATCCTTTGCAACTACACGAACCAGCCCATGGCAACATTCCATGTCTCTGGTCATTTTCTTATGGATTTCCTTTTCGCCATTACAATCCAGTTCTACTTCGAATATCATTTCTTCGTAGTCTTCGCTTTGGATTTTCACGACATAGCCGCCTTCGCAAAGCTCTTCGAAAACGGCAAAGCTATCTTCAATTTCCTGAACGGCAATCTCTTCGCCATCTTGTATTAATACAACTCTTGCATTCTTGATTCTATCGCCTGTCTTGGCATCCTTCGGGATCACATAAATCTTGCCATCGCAGCAATCATCGCCTTCAAGTTCTTTTACGATTGGCTTCTGCTCGTTGCATCCAAGCTCGACTTCAAACTCGATATTCTTATAATTTTCGTGCGAAATCTTAATACTATAAACACCTTCGCACAGGCCGGAGAAATCAATTCCCTCGGCAGTAGTAATTCCGGATAGCACCAAATCACCGTCAAGCCATACATCTACTTTCGCGCCAATAATTGGGTCTGCCGTTTCGGCATCCTGCGGCGTTATTATCATCACCCCATTGCAACAACTTGTGTCCTTTTCAGTCATAATAATAGTATAGTCAACTGTTTGGTCACAATCAAGCTCTACGGTAAATTCAACGGTTTCATAACCGGAGTTTCTCATCTTCACCGAGTAGACGCCCTCGCACAGACTGTCGAGCACGGCTTGCCCATTTTCGCTTCTAACTTCGCGGGTATCTTCGCTTCCGTCCCTTTTTGCGGTAATTAGGACATCATTGATAACCGCATTTGTTAAGCTGTCCCGCGGCGTAATTGTTATTGAACCATCGCAGCATGAATCCTCGGGAGTACTCATAGGCTTCATCACAATCGGCAATAAGGGGTCGTCGCACTCGATTATGTTAACTTCCCGCTCAACGACTTTGAAACCATCTTTCGACAGCCTCAAAACGTATTCACCTTCGCATACATTTTCGAACACTAATTTGCCATCGCTGTTTGTAAACTCCTTGCGGTTTAGCTTGCTGCCGCGCGTTAGCCGCACCTTAACATCATCAATAGGCGACTCATCCACAGATGAAGTGACTGCCACCCCGATTTCTCCGCAGCAATCCTCACGGTGCTGAATTTTCACCGGAATCTTTTCGGCGCCTTTATTCTCTTCTTTCAGAGTTAACAGAGAAAGAGTGGCCGTACGGAAGTCGCCGTGCAGAATGTTCAAATTAATATCCAACAGGCTTTCAGGAATATTCTTCAGTAAGAAGTTCCCGTCTTCATCTGTGGTATCACGGTCTAATATTTTGCCAGCTTTGTTTATGGCGTCGACAATTGCACCCGGAACTGATATGCCCTGTTCGTCAGAGATTATTCCGGATACTTCAATAGTGTTTTCAGGTGGCGTAACCGTTTCCTCGCAGGAGAAAAGCACTGTTAGTACGAAAATTGATAGAAATATCTTTACGGCTGTAATAGAAAATCTCATAGCATCATCCTTATAAATTAATATAAATTCAGTGTGGAAATTTATTCATGCTCTATTTATATAATAATTATTAACAGTTAATAATATAAATAATTACAATTTCGGGATTAATTCTATCTACCGAACATCTTATATATAATCACCCTATGTTGCTAAATCACTCTATGTTGCTAACTTATCTTAGGCAGCAAGGAAAAGCCGTCAGGAGACTGCCCATGCTGCCTGAAAAAAACAGAACAGTCGTTCTACATCCCAAGCAGGCTCATAACGAACCTCCACTCCAGCGATATATTCTCAATGGATTGTTCGATGGATTTCCCCGAGCCGTGGCCACTTTCGAAATCGACAAACAGCATTATCGGATTCGTCTGCCCCGGGTTATGCTGCAGGGCTGCCACAAATTTCTTGGCATGCAGAGGGTCTACCCTCGAATCATTCTCGCCGGCCTTAACGAGCATTGTGGGATAGTCGAACCCTTCGCGGATATTATGATAAGGCGAATAAGTGAGAATGTACCCAAGGTCAGCCTTCACGTCCGGGTCGCCGTATTCCGGTATCCAGTACCGGGCAATCAGGAACTTATGATACCGGGCCATATCGAGCAACGGAACGGCACAAACCGCAGCCTTGAATAAATCCGGCCTTTGTGTTACCACAGCACCAATCAGCAATCCGCCGTTACTACCGCCGCGAATTGCCAGCCTGTCCGAAGTCGTATATTCCTCCTTGATTAGATATTCTGCCGCCGCAATGAAATCATCGAATGTATTTTGTTTATTTCTCAGCATTCCGGCCTGGTGCCAGTTCTCGCCATATTCGTCGCCGCCCCGCAGGCAGGCAATCGCATAAACCCCGCCGCGGTTGATGAATGAAGCGGTTGTGCCAAGATAGCGAGGCCTCATGCTAATGTTAAAACCGCCGTAGCCATAGAGAAGCACCGGATTGCCTGCGTCGAGTTTCATTCCCTTTTTGTGAATAATAAACAGAGGAATCTTCGTCCCGTCATTGGATGGGTAGAAGACCAGTTTTGATGTAATATCCTTAGTGTCGATGGGGGGAGTATCCTGGAAGAAGAACTCCCAGGTTAAGGTTTTGCCGTCAAGCTTGTACACTTTGGACGATGAAGTAAACGTTCCCAAAGTAACGAAAACAGTGTTGGATTCCTTATGGAATTTAATACTACTGACATTTGCAACTTCAGGCAAATCAAGGGTTTTAACAAAATTGCCCTTAAGGTCGTAGGCCGACAACCTGCTCAGAACATCCTTCTTTTCCTGAATAATCACGTAATCGGCTGTTATTTCGAAGTCCTCGAGCACGGTTTCCTTTTCCGGATAGAATTCCGCCCAGTTCTCGAATTCCGGTTTGTCAATATCAGTCCACATTATCTTGAAATTCGGAGCTTCTTGATTAGTGTAAAAAAAGATTTTGCCGTATTTCGCTTTCGGATTAGCTCTGAATTCCTTGCTGGAATAAATTACTTTCGGCTTTGCTTGCGAGCCGGCTTTTCTGATGCTAAGCGTATTGGAATAGAAATCCCCTTCGGAAAAGAAAGTAACCTCCCCGTCGCGGTCGTCCCAAACGCTGGCAAAATTCTTGGCATCATTTGGTGCCACAAGGAATACATCCTTTTTCCTATCCTCGCCGATTGTGTGCAGATAAGTTCTTATCGGCACCTGATTATCAATCATTTCCTGAGTTCGGACAGCGATATAAGCATGTTCTTCGTCCAGAGTCCAGCCGAACCCACGCAGGCCTTTAATAGATTCGCCCTCCACCTTGCCGGTTTTGGTGTCTACAATGCGGTACTCGCTAATCTCATTTCCTTTGTATTGCAGGCCAATGGCGGCTTTATTGCCATCCTTGGTAAAAGCTGCACCCGTAAGGGCGGATTTCCCGGAAGAGTCTATCTCCTCGGGGTCAAATAATTTTATTACCTCGCCGTTTATCCGGGTAAATAATTTATTTTGCTGCTGTCCCTTTTTACGGGCATAGAAGAATTCGCGATTGCCTTTGAAGAATGGGGCGCCATTATAATCCCTGTTGAGGTATTTCTCAATCTCATCGTCCAGTCCATCGACCGCTTTGGTTTTTTCCTTCAGATATTTTACGGTGTAGTCGTGCTGGGCATGGGACCAATCGCTCACTTCGGGGTCTTTCTTATCCTCCAGCCATTGATAAAAATCCGTGAATATAAACCCGTGCATATTATCGGTTACCGCTTGACGCTTTGCAGCCGGCGGATTGAAACTGCCTTTGGCGAAAACGAATGAATAAGCAAAAATGAAGGCCAGTAATAAAAGTGCTGTATTTCTCACATTATCTCCTTGGTTATGTGAATAAATAAAAAATAATTTCCAATAATTAATTGTTGCCCCAATATAATATTGTCCCTAAAATGAATTATATTGCATGATAAAATAACTAAACGTTATAAATTTATAAAATTGCAACGTATAATATATGAAAATATATACGAAAACAGGCGACAAAGGTGAAACCGGCCTGCCCGGAGGCAAGAGGGTCTCCAAGTCCGCCCTTAGGGTGCAGGCCTACGGTACCGTCGATGAATTGAATTCGTTGGTCGGGCTTGCAATTTCATCGAAACCCCATTTGGGTGTAATCGTCGTGCTAACTAAAATCAGCAATTTACTTTTCACTCTCGGCTCCGACCTTGCCGCCCCTTTGGATACGAAATCCGCTATTAGGGTAGAGCGAATCGGCGAGGCTGAGATATTATGGCTCGAGGAAATGATTGATAAGTTCGACAGCGAACTGCCTGAACTGCGTAATTTCATTCTGCCCGGCGGGGCTATCGATGCGGCACATCTGCACCACGCACGCACTGTATGCCGCAGGGCCGAAAGGCTATCTGTGGAATTATCGGAGAATGTGGACATTGGGCAATACGCCGTGAAATTCCTGAATCGGCTGTCGGATTTTCTATTTGTAGCCGCACGGTACTCCAACTTTGTTTCGGGGGTTGATGATGTTGAATGGAATAAAAAATGATTTAAGTTATATTCGTAATTATATCTAATTATGATTAATCATGGAGCAAATTTATGAAACGCCCCGATTGGGACCAATTATATATAACTATGTGCTACCTTGTGGGAATGAGGAGCAAGGACGAGCATACCCACGTCGGCTCTGTAATTGTCGACGCCGACAATGTGCTTGTATCGACCGGATATAATTCGCTGCCGCGCGGCATTGAGGACAGGCCCGGCACCAGCAGGCTTTCGAGGGAGCAGGGCGAGAAATATCACTGGCTGGAACACGCCGAACGCAATGCAATCTACAATGCGGCACGCCGGGGGACGGCATTGAAGGGATGTAAATTATATGTCCCGTGGGCGCCATGCACCGATTGCGCCAGGGGGATAATTCAGACCGGTATCTCGGAGGTAATAGTTCACCAGAACGGCCAGGATTTCTACGACCTGTCGACAAATGGCAAATGGACGGATGCCCACAAACGGACCACCGAGATGTTCCTTGAATCCGGAGTGAAGATGCGATTTCTTACTTGTGATATTGTTGTGCCGGAAATATATATGAACGCAAAGATTCATAACGCCCAGGTGTATCTTAACAAGGAATCCTGAGCTGGGAAATACTAACTAAATTATTCTTGCTCAAAAAAAACTTTGCCAAATTGGGAAATAGCCTTAATTTTGAATTAGTAAAATTTCGATTCAATTTGAATATCAGTAGCGTCCGGTTAAATAGCAGTCAAAAAGTGCGAATCGCTGATATTAGCTTCACTTTGACCTATTATATGTTGCATTAGGTGCGATTTTGGATATAACAAAAATAGTTGTTAAAGTATGTCATACCGGACCCCGATCCGGTATCCATCTTAAATATAGCAAATAGCCTATGAATACTGGATTCCCGCTGGAGTTTATCCTGATCCCTTCGACTTCGCTCAGGGTAAACTGCCGAAGGGCAGGAATGACACGTAACAGTTATTAAGGGTATTTTCTGCATAACTCTCATTTTATTAACCGGACAGTAGTATTTGAATATACCACCGGAGGATTCGCATAATTGGTATTGCAGCGGTCTTGAAAACCGCCGAGCGCAAGCTCATGGGGGTTCGAGTCCCTCATCCTCCGCACTGCAATATTTAAGCCTCGTAATATCAATTATTTACGGGGCTTTTCTATAGATAAATACTTGCTAATTACTTTCAATGAACAGATACCTCCGGTAAAGTATTGTTTTTAACACTCGTTAAATAATGTTAATTTCGTTTTTTGATAACACATATTCAATCATAGAAATAAGACAAACCAATGCACCCTTTTTATCGGCCAATAGTTTCCTCATTTCTTCTTGTAATATTAATCACCATTTTTCCTTTTCAATTGTTAGCCGAAGATGATAATAACGATTCTGAAATGGAAAAGTTCAGAAATGATCCGATACAATGGGCAAGTGCGGAACTGCCGACTCCATACGGATTAATCATCGACGCATCATATCCGAGTTCTTCCGGCAATGAAGATTTTAAGGGGTTTACTTATAATTTCAGCCTTGAAGCATACTATGATATGTGGGCTTTTGGGCTTAGGAAGAAAGAATATGGGATGATGATTACGATGATGCAGAGATCAATGGACATCGATGCCGCTGATGGTTTTTTGATTGAAGCCGGGCTTACAAATGATATTCAGGTATCATTTACATTTTATGATGAAGCGAAATCAAAATACATAGACACTTCTTTCAAATACACGAAGTACTTCTTAGGAATTGGCTATAGGTGGATTACAAGAGCAGAAAAAGAATCCCACATTTCTTATTTTGGAGAAATAACAGCAGGTCTGTCCGAACCGGATAAGGAAGTTGGGGGAAGCGATGTTTTATATGCTAAATATGAAATAGGAATTGGCTATAGATTTCAATTTCAGTCCGATGCGCTAAGCTGTTGGATGTACGCATTTGTGGGTTATGTTCCCGCGTCTGATTCTAAATTGTCAAATATTGGAAATTCCGAGTCAGACATTATAGTCGATGACCATTTAGGCATATACGGATTGGCATTCAAAATGCAATATGCTTTTAATTTCTTATCTGAATAATTATTATTAATAAATCATTTAGAGATAAAATGAAATCATCCAAATTGTTTATTATCGCAACTGTTATTGCTGGTATCTTGTTTAATAGTTGCAGCTTCACAGGAATGGAAGTCTGGAAAAAAGGGCGGTATTATCATACGGAAATAGCAGATGATTTTAGCGAAAGAAAAATTAGGAAAATCGGCGTTTATGTTTTTTCAGAGGGCGGTGCTGTTGACGGCACTCAGAGCAGCCTGACCGCAGGGCGGATTATTAGTGCAATTATGCTCGCTCCAACATTTTGGGGGCTTTTTCTTCTTATGCCTCCTACTGCCACGGGCGCCCAGGAATATTTTTTCTTAGATGAAATTACAAATAATTCGGAGTTTAATCCGGTATTGGACAATGCCGGCCCAAGCCTTGAGTTGGGGATTCAGGTTTCTCGGAGGCTGCAAAAAATAGGATATAAGGCAAAGGTTATTGAAGAATTAGGCCATAAATCCAAAGTCAATGTTGATGCGTGCATCGACAATGCTAAGAATAAGAAATATGACGCTGCCATGATTGTTCATTATAATGCTATAGAGAAATGGAATTATTATGGGAATTTAGCTTCTATTATTTTTCGGATGACTGAGAAAAATGAATTCCTATTCGTGCCAAATGCTGCCTTGTTTGACACGAAAACCAGAGAAATAATCTGGAAGAGTTCCTACTATGGATTAGTCGAAAATGCTCATCATTTTAATATTATCGGCGAGCCTTTCAGCAGGCCTTCAAACAAAGCAATTATGGAAATGAACGCAAATACTTATTTGGAAGCGGCTGGTAAAGCGGCGGATGTACTGCTGAACCCAAGCTATTGGAAGGGTAGTTTTAAAAGTCTGCCGGTTATTAAGACAAAAGGCAATAAGATTTAGCCTGTTTATTGTAAACATTGCTCCGGGTATATCTTATTGTCAGTAGTGTCCGGTTAAAAAGCAGTGAATAATTGGTAATCACAGTTATAGCCTGTATTTTGCCTTAGATAACGCTGGTTTAGATACAATTTCGTATCATAGCAATTATAATAATATTACTTGCCATTCCGGACCCCGTCCGGAATCCATCTTAATATAGCCACATAGCACGTAAATAATGGATTCTGAAACGAGTTCCGCAATGACAAATCATAATTATTAGGTATAAATTAGGAACGCCTCTCATTTTTAACCGGACACTACTGTCTTATTGTCCCTTATGCAATCGAGCTAAGCTAAAGCCATAACAACTTCACAATATTCCGCTTAGCCTTTTGGCAAAGTGAATATAAATGTCGAACCTTTGCCGGGTTCGCTTTCTACCCAAATTTCACCGCCACATTTATCGACGAAATCTTTGCATAGGATTAGCCCAAGGCCGGTGCCTTTCTCTTGCGATGTTCCGATGGTTGTGTGATGAACGTCAATCCTGAATAATTTCTTAATATCATCGGCGCTCATGCCAATTCCAGTGTCCGAAACAGATATTTGAATCATTTCTCCATTGGCAATGGCCGAGACAGTAATCTCCCCGTTTTCGGGAGTGAACTTCAACGCATTGGAAATCAGATTCCTCAATATGGTATTGAGTATGTTGCTATCAGCAATAATGAAAGTATCCCTTTTAATATCAACGGTTAAGTCAATATTTTTCTGCAAAGCTGTTTCCAAAAACAAGCCGGATATTCTTTTGGCAAAGTCATAAAGATCAAGAGTGACCAGTTCCAACTCGATTCTGCTCATCTGGGCTTTCGACCATTCAAGCAAGTTCTCAAGCAGATTATAAAGCTTTTTGGCGGATTTACTCATTGATTTCGAGATTTGGGCAATTGCTTTGGAATCCAGATTCTCATACTCCTGTTCCATAAGCTCGGAGAGGCCGATAAACCCGGAGAAAGGCCCCCGCAGGTCGTGGGCAATAATCGAAAAGAATTTATCTTTTGTGGCATTCAATTGCTTTAAATTTTCCTCCGACTCGCTTAGCCGGATATTGAGCCGGTTAATTTCAAATGCCCTTTTGTCAACTTCTTCTCGGTGCAGCTGCATCTCTTCTATTAGCTTTTCAAGTTCGTCCTGAGTTCGTTTCAATTCGGTGAAATCATGAATTATCCCTGAGATAAATTCAGGTTTTCCGTCTGCGTCATATTCTATCCTTGCGCTGATAAATACATCCAGAATGACACCGTCTTTTCTTACTAATTTAAGTTCGTAGTTGGTTACATGCTTTTCCGTAAGTATGGTTCTTAAGAATCTTCGTTTATCTTTCGGATTATGGTAAACATCAAGGACGGACGTGCCAATCAACTCCTCTATATTATACCCCGTGAGTGGTACAACCGATGGGCTTAGAGCAAATATTATCCCTCTCATATTTGTCTGGAAGTATAAATCCTCGAAGTGATCGAAAATCTTCCTGTATTTCTCTTCACTAAGTTTTAATTTTCTTTCGATTTCCTTCTTGTCGGTTATCTCTTCTTTAATTGCTATGTATTTAATGATGCTGCCATCGTCATCAAATATCGGAGCAATTGAAGCCATTTCCCAATATAGGTCACCATTCTTCTTTTTGTTTTGAAATTCACTCCGCCACACTTTGCCGGATGCAATCGTTTCCCACATATCCTTATAAAATTCATCGGGATGCAAGTCTGATTTTAATATTTGAGGGTTTTGGCCTATAGCTTCTTCAACGGAATAGCCAGTTACTTCGCAAAATTTTGGATTCACATATTCAATTCGCCCTTCGGCATCGGTGATTACAATTGAAGTCGGGCTATGTGTGATAGCTGTTTCCAAATAGTTCAATCCACCTTGCGCACTTCTATTTCGCTCAAAGATTTTCACCATTTTTCTTTTGACTTTTCCCCTGTTCTTTTTGGGTAGCTGTTCTTTTGAAGTTGTGGCCATAATGTCTAATAATGTATCTATAATATATTCTAACTATTAAAGCTGCATCAATAATAAACGTAATTAATAAATTATGGTTAGAATAATTAGTATATTATGAATAATGATTGATTTAAACAATTAAAAAATAGCGGAGAATTAAAACTTTTTCAATATTCTATCGTTTACCCGGAAAGCAATTGATATTTATTACATATTTAGAGGCCGATATGAAGAAAAGCATAGTTTTACTAATGGCGGTTATCATAGTTGCCGTTTCACTCAATTCCTGTTCCGAAGATGACAGCCCTACAAATGGCTCAATCGATATTGTAGATTATTTTCCGATGGAACAAAACTCATGGTGGAAATATGAAAACCACGTACTTGATACCGCCGATCAAAAACCCATAGGCGATGCGGAATACGACTCCGTGGCCGTAACAAATGAGGACGTTGATAAATTAGGCAAAACGGCCTATGAATTTACAACATGGGACATTGTTGATGGCAAGGCTCAAGATCCGATTAAGGATTATTTCTACATGGAGGGGGATCAGCTATACGCCTTTTCGGATTTAATCAGCAGGCAATTGGACTTGGGGACTTCTTTGCCTATCCCAATTGAAATCGATGATCGATGGGTGAAAATTGCCGACCCGAATGAAGGTTCATGGGAAATATTTGAGCAGAAAATGGAGGGAGTTCCAATCGACTTGGGCGTCCCGACTTCTTTTACCGGCGATTTCAAAATCACCGGAAATAAAAAAGAAACCGCTACCGATATAGCCGAAAACAATGTGACAACTCAAAGATATGAAATCCTGTTTGTCATTAAGGGTATTGCAGACGCTGGCGTGCTTGGAAGCTATGACCTTCTAATTGAAGCAAGATATAGCGTGTGGTTTGCCGAAGGAATTGGAATTGTCAAGACGGAATTAAAACCTTTTAAAGCTGTTATTAAACCTCCTATTGGAAATCCTATCGAAATGCCATTCGAAGGGGCTCAGTCTGTCCTTAAAGATCATAATGTCCCGCAGGCTGTGCAATAATAGATATATAGCTAAGAGAAATATGTAATTGGCAGGGGTAATTCATTAATTGCCCCTATTATTGCTATAGTGAAATCAGAGAAAACCCTCTAAATCTCCCTTTGAAAAGGGAGACTTTTAACCCCATTTACCAAGCGAGCTTGTTTCAAAGGGGGTGGTTCCGAAGGAACCGGGGGTTTCTAATTGAAGCCAGATATAGTGTTTGGTTTGTAGAAAATATTGGTATAGTAAAAACTCTACGGAAGCCGATTACTATTTCAGCGGCAGGTGAGACAGTGTCTACATTTCCTGGCGATCAATCAATTTTAATAGATCATAACGTTCCGGAGGAACCTTCTGAATAAATATTGTGCTAAGAGAAATATTTTTTGTAGGGGTAATTTGTGAATTGCCCCCATTATTGCTATAGTGAAATCAGAGAAAACCCTCTAAATCTCCCTTTGAAAAAGGGAGACTTTTAACCCCATTTACCAAGCGAGCTTGTTTCAAAGGGGGTGGTTCCGAAGGAACCGGGGGTTTCTAATTGATTGGGATTCCCGCTCTACTGTCGCAATGACATATTACAGTTGACACGCCGCTAATATATTAATCACGACAGTGAATGGAATACTATTATCCGCATGATCGAATTTTTCCCCGAGAGAAACAACCTGCCTTTTTAATTTCAATTTTTATTAATTTGAATAATTATCCCGTACATATTCGTTTAATAATTGATTTGACATTTTTTAATCCTCAATAAAATGGCCGATAAAAAGACTAAGCCCGGCGATCTCGAAGAAAACGAGAAATTGATTACCGATACGGACGAATCGTTTCGCGACCGTGTGTCGACCATCGGCACAAAGGGCAATCGCATCTGGGTCTATCCACGCAGGCCAAAAGGGAGTTTCCACCGCGCCCGCATTCTGGTGACGATTATTCTTTTGGCAGTCATGGCCGCCATCCCCTTCGTTAAGCTTAATGGCCATCCATGGGTGCTTCTGGACATAATGAACCGCAAATTCATCCTGTTCGGATATATATTCTGGCCACAGGACTTCCATATATTCGCTTTGGTTTTCCTTGGCCTTGCGGTTTTCGTTGTCCTGTTCACGGCAGTTTACGGGCGGATATGGTGCGGCTGGCTTTGCCCGCAGACGGTATTTATGGAGATGGTTTTCCGCAAAATAGAATATTGGATTGAAGGCGGGGCCAATAAACAAAAAGCTCTGAAAAAAGCACCCTGGACGGCCGGGAAAATATTCAAAAAGGGGCTGAAGCATTCGATTTTCTTTGCCTTATCATTCCTAATCGGCAATCTGCTGCTGGCATATTTAATCGGAATCGATGAATTGAGCAGCATTATCACCGACCCGCCGGCCCGGCATATTGGCGGACTGACGGCAATGACTTTATTCGCACTCACATTCTACGGCATTTTTGCCCGCTTTCGGGAGCAGGCCTGCATCTACGTCTGCCCCTATGGCAGGCTGCAATCAGTGCTGTTAGACAAGAACTCAATAGTCATTACTTATGATAACGTCCGGGGAGAGCCTCGGGAGACAATATCAAGAGATAAGGAAAATGAAACCGCCGGGGACTGCATTGATTGCGGATTATGCGTGCAGGTATGCCCCACCGGGATAGACATTCGCAACGGCACTCAGCTGGAATGCGTGAACTGCACTGCCTGCATCGACGCTTGCAACAGCGTGATGGCAAAGATTGCCCGCCCGAAAAATCTCATTAAATACGCTTCCGAGAGCCAAATATCAGAAGGCACCAAATTCAGATTCACGCCCCGGATTGCCATTTATACATCTGTTTTGATATTGCTTTTTGCGCTGGTTAGCATCATGATGATTTCACGCACTGAGGTGGAAACCAATATCTTAAGGGCTAAGGGAGCCATTTCGCAGGAACTTCCTAATGGAAATATTCGGAACCTATACACACTGAAAATAGTGAATAAGACATTCGATTTTCTGCCGATCGAGATTAAGATCAAAGATATTCCCGGCAGGATTGAATTAATCGCTATCGATTCGTTAGCGGTTAAGCCGAATGGAATTGCCGAGGCGGCCTTTTTCATTGAAATACCTATTAAATATGCCCGTCAACAAAAAAATGTAATTGAATTATATATTATGAGCGGCGAGCGGCAAATCGATATAGTCGAAACGGTTTTTTCAGGCCCGGTGAATTATTAGGCCTATTACTTCGGGTTGTTTTCTTAGTTATTTTGCCTCGGTGTGGCAATAGAAGAAGTCATAAAATATATGTAGGATAATAACAAATATAATATGAAAATTAAGCTAAACTGGGGGTGGGCAATAGTCCTTTTTTTTATTTTGTTTATAACTGCATTGCTTTCCTTCGTCGTATTCACAACAACTGTTCATAACGATCTTGTGGCCGTTGATTATTACGAGCAGCAGATTACTTACCAGCAGCAAATCGATAAAGTCAAAAGAACGCAGAAGCTTGGCCGGCAATTGGCTGTGCGGCAGGGCAATGATTTTCTTGCTATAACATTCCCGGATACTTTCGCCGTGGATTCGATTGCCGGGAAAATCATTTTCTTCCGGCCCGATGATGCAAAGAAAGATTTTACTATTGATATACTAACTGACTCGAACCTGAGGCAAGTGGTGTCGACCAAAGGCCTGCATCGCGGGCTGTGGAAATTAAGAATCGACTGGGCCGCCGGCGACAGTTTGTATTATAACGAAGAGCAAATTATACTTAGGTGATTGCAATTGGATTTATTATCCGGATTTATGATAGGGCTGCTTGGCAGTTTCCATTGCATTGGAATGTGCGGGCCAATAGTGTTATCGCTGCCTTTGGGCCAGCCCGGGGCTGCATCGCTGATAATCCACAACGCTCTATATAATTTCGGACGGGTGTTGGCATACATGTTCCTCGGATTAATTGCCGGAGCAATCGGCCAGTCGATTTCCTTTGCCGGCTATCAGGAAGTATTGTCGGTTTCATTGGGGATACTTATCCTGTTATTATTATTTGCACCACGCAAAATAAAATCGTTATTTCTCGATATTCGACTAATTAAATCCGCATCAGAAAAATTCAGGTCATTTTTTGGAAGTAAATTAATTGCCACATCGAACACATCGATGCTTATAATTGGCGTGCTGAATGGATTTCTGCCCTGCGGACTTGTCTATTTGGCCCTGGCCAACGCTGCTGTTTCGACAAGTGTTTATGGCTCTGCTGCGGTGATGTCCGCCTTTGGCCTTGGGACTATCCCTATGATGGCGGCAGCGTTTTTTCTTAAGAGGATTATCACTCCAAACTTAAAGCGGAAAATCAATAAATTTATTCCGATAGGAGTGGCGCTGATAGCCCTGCTGTTGATTCTGCGCGGCCTGTCGCTTGGCATTCCGTTTATCAGCCCGATACTTCCCGATGCCGCCGGCGGTGCTATAATGGAGTGCCATTAAAGAGCTGTTGGGATTGTATAGCAGTGAATTTGATCGACATTTTGACGAAGGGGCAGGTGGCCTGTCTATACTCTTATATTGGAACGGCTTGGAACAGTCCCCTGTGGATGGCTCGATTATAATTATTGGATAATAATTATTGAATTGAAACCACAGAACTAATATGCGGAATTATTCTATTCGGATCAATCCTCCGAAATACTATCGAATCGAGCTTCATCATCAAAAGTATTTTCATTGGAATCACTACTGTCGGCATCGTCATCCGAATCATTTTCATCTGTTATGGTTTGAGTCTCTTTATTGATCTCGGTTACAACCTGCTGGGCCGAATCGAGGAACTGCCGGCATCTTTTGGCTACAAGCATACCTTCCTTATACTGCTCTAACAGCTTATCCAGCGGGAGTTCGCCTTCGTCGAGCGATGCAACAATTTGCTCAAGTATATTTATTTGTTCTTCGAATTTGAAATTATCATCTTTCATATTTATCTCATTTATTGTTAATTACCATTACTTGTAAAATGCTTTAAAGGGCTGACAGACATCGGCCAACAGATTATTACGATTGCTCATTTATGAGTCATGCATGATTGCTGTGCTGTAGGCCTAACACTTGTCTTTCCTTCAAGATACGACGTTCGTGAGTTGCAACCGAGATATTCGGGTTAATTAGCCGAATAGCGATTTCGGCAATATTTTAATCACTCTTGCCTCGGCCGTTTCATCCTTTCTTCTGATTTCAATCCTCCGCATTTTCCCAAGCGAATCTTCATTGCTCAACACCCTGCCATTATGCAACAGCATGGCAAAGCCCTTGCCGAGCGGTGCCAGCGGATAGAGCGACCGGCAATGAGAATCAAGAGAATTAATCCGGGATTTTAAATTTGAAATATTATTATTTACGTTATTCTTATTTCTTAATTCAAAATCATCGATCATTTGGTTATATAAATTGATTCTTTCGGTTAGCCGCCTGCTCAGGTTTTTGCTTGCCATAAAGTCAAAATGCTGCCGCAAGGTTTTCAGTTTCGTATTAATTAACCTATGCAACAACTCCCCGTAGGAAGCGAAGGCCTGATTCAATTCATCAATTGTCCTTGGCGTGGCAATCTCGGCCGCAGCAGTTGGTGTGGCCGCCCTTCGATCGGCAACGAAATCGGCAATAGTGAAATCCGACTCATGCCCCACGGCTGAAATTACCGGCAGGTTTGAATTAAATATCGCATCGGCTACCGTCCGAGTATTGAAAGCCCACAGGTCTTCAATCGACCCGCCGCCTCGGCCAACGATTATAACTTCGGCGCCGGAGCCGTTCAACTCTTCTATCGCATCGGCAATATCGCGTTCCGACCCGTCGCCCTGGACGATTGCCGGCCGGGAATATACCTTAGCCACGGGGAATCGCCGCTCTAAAGTGCTGAAAATATCTTTTACGGCCGCACCGGTTGGCGAGGTGGCAACCCCGATTTTCATTGGCATAACCGGCAGTGGTTTCTTATTATCCTCATCGAAATACCCGAGCTGGGCCAGCTCCTTTTTCAATTTTTCGAAGGCAAGGTAGAGGTCGCCGACGCCAAGCGGTGCCATCGAGCGGCAGTCTATCTGGTAATTGCCCCGCGGGGGGTATACCGTCAGGCTGCCATGAATTACCACCTTCATTCCGTCGGTTGGCAAGAATCCAAGCTGGCGGGTGCGCCACATAACACAGGAAATTTGCGAGCCTTCGTCCTTCAGCGTGAAATACCTGTGCCCCGAGCTATGGGCTTTGAAGTTCGACAGCTCGCCCTGCACGGCAACGCTCCCGATATTGTCTTCCAGCTGATGTTTTATTTCCTGGGTTAATTCCGATACGGTTATTGCTTTTGTTTGCATTGACGTTATTGGTGTAATAAATTATTTGAGTGTAATTAGGTTGTTATTTATTGTCAAAAGTGCCGTCCTGATAATAAAGCGGCCAAATAGTAACAATCTCAGTAATAAGCCCCATTTTACCCTATATTGAGCTATTAAGGATATATTTAGAAAATTGCGAAATATAATATTAAAGAGTGTCATACCGGACTTGTTGATCCCAATGAAATCCCGCATTGGGAAGTAATCCCGCTATCGTGGATCCGTTATTCGAATTAAATCAAAACCCCCGGCATCTTCGGAACAATAGTTCCTTCGAAGCCATCCCCTTTGAAAAATGGGGTTTAAGAATCAAAGTCTCCCTTTCTCAAAGGGAGATTTAGAGGGTTTTCTTATTTTGCTGTGGCATCATAGCTTCATTTCCTTCTGCCTAACACTGTATTCCCGCAGAAGTTTATCCTGAGTCCTTCGACTTCGTTCAGGATAGACTGTCGAAGGGCGGGAATGACACGTGAAAGCTATTAAGGATATATTTAGAAAGACACTAATTTTATTCCCGGACACTGCTTATTTATCTTAATCACTGTGAAATTATGCTCAAAATCAAAATTAATAAATATTTCATTGATATTATTATCTTAAATATAATTATTCTTCGTCATTTTCTTAGTTTTTTGTTATTATGAATATTGTTAATATGGATATTTTGTTTTTCAATAATTATTTTAATCTATCTATTTACCATAATTACTAATACTATTTATTATGATTGGTTTTGGTTACGATACGCACCGCCTTGCCAGTGGTGAAATTTTAATATTAGGCGGGATAATAATCGACTCCGACATTGGCACCACAGCCAATAGCGATGGGGATGTACTGCTGCATTCAATCATGGACTCGCTGCTTGGCGCTGCCGGCCTTGGCGACATCGGCGAGCATTTCCCCGACACCGGCCCGGATTATAAAAATGCTGACAGCGCAGAATTGACTAAAATTGTTGTGAAGATGCTGTTGGATAGATCACTAACCATAATAAATGTGGATGCCACTATCGTGCTTGAAAGGCCAAAATTAAGTGGGTATAAAGAAATGATACGAAAAAATACGGCATCGATTCTGGACATTCCCGTTGGCAGAGTGAACATAAAGGCAACAACGAATGAAAAAATGGGGCCGGAAGGCCGCAGCGAAAGCATTACCGTTTACAGTGTTTGTGAAATTCAGGATAAGTCAGCATAAGATGTTTTGTTATTGCAAGATTATATATCTGATAATAATAGCTTTATTTGGCTTGATCCTGCTCATGCCGGTTTCCGCCGGCGATACCTACCCATATTCATTCCATTCGGCCGAGAATCACGATGGCGGGGATATCTTTGTGCTAAAAGATTCAACCTCTGATGCTCCCGTTATCGTATTCATTAAGCCGAATTGGGGCGATGAAACCGAATATTTCTATACCTGGAATGGCTACGACAGGGAAAATGCGATTTGCATCTCGTTGCCAAATGCCGAAATATTGAACGCAAAATCTTTCGGGAATCATATAAATATTTTATGGAAAAGCAGCGGTGAGTTGTTCGCAAGCCAGCTTAATGATTCGCTCGACCTTAGGAATACGTTGAAAATTGAACTGGTTATTGGCCCCTATGCAGACATAAACTCGGAATGGATTGGCGAACTAAGCGGCGGCAGGAAACTATTGCTGCTGAATTCTTCATTGGTATTAATCGGGGAAACATCGTTCGAAGTGATTGATAATGATGTCCGGGCTGCCGCCATCAATGCCGAAAGTACGGCCAAAAGCAACTCCGAAAGAATCTTCGAATTTGCCTATCTGAAAAGCTATGAAACAACTTCAGTTCTTTATATTTACGATTCATTTTCTACTAAAATTGAAGTTGAAAGGTTAGAAAAGAACGACAAAATGTTCCTGAAGTCCATAGATGGG
The DNA here is from genome assembly GCA_024278075.1 of Bacteroidota bacterium. Classification (GTDB taxonomy): domain Bacteria; phylum Bacteroidota; class Ignavibacteria; order Kapaibacteriales; family UBA2268; genus JAJRTW01. The sequence goes on from JAJRTW010000129.1 coordinate 66,815, forward strand.
GAAATTGCAGTCATATCGGAATATTTGTCGGAATCACTTATACAATTAATAGACGTTGAGGAGCGGGTTGTAACCCCTATGTGGGCCGGCGCCAAGGGAGCGTTGCTCGAGATAGTCAAAACCCGTGATGGAATTGATGCCGTTTTTCTGGCTGCCCGGGGCAAAGGATATGCCCTGTATATTGAACCGCTGGATGGTAGCCCGGCCGAAGGTAGGCTTGCAACAGGTGAATCAACGCCCGGCGGTGGTATAATTCTTCAACTGCCCTACGAACTGATGGACCCAATCGGCCTGTTTGTAGATTCCGGAGTTATTTTCTTATTATTCAGAAACGGCATTGCCTCGGCGGATTTCGAGGGCGAAATTCTATCTGTTGACTTTATTCAGTTCGGGCAGAGTTTTAATTCAATCCCGCGGCTGGTTTTCGGGGATAATACGCTGGTGCTGTCGTCGACGGACTTCTCGCAAATACTAATAAGGTCGGACAATGAGTACTGGTATATATATCGCTTTCTGCAAAAAACGGGGGATTATCTTTTCCCGTCGATAGCAATTATTATTATCCTAATCCTTATCCAGATGTACAGGCACCAGAAGCGTATATTGCGTACTATTTTAGAGATGCCCACGGCCGGAGTGGTTTTCGTAGTCGACAAATCCGGGCATCTGAAAAAAACCAACGGCCCGGGCAAAGACATACTCGGGATTAATGAAAGCATACCAATGGGACGGCAATTTCATTTCTATTGCTCGCGCAGCCGCACCCAGCCGCTGATGGAAATCATCGAAAAGGGCATGAGGCTGAAAGAATCATTCAACCAAAAGCTGAATATTATCCACAATGGCGAATCGAAAGAGTGGTTCTGCACGATAATCGTATTGATGAACATTACCGGGAATTTCCGCGGGCTGGTGTTCACCGGCATAGACATAACCGAAGAACTGGAGCGCAAGCGTTTGTCGAACTGGGCCCAGCTGGCCCACGATATGCAAACAAATCTGTCGACAATCCGTCTGAACGCCGAGAAACTTGAGGTGGAACCCGGCGGTAATGACCATAAAAGGCGGAAGAAAATTATCCACCAGGTGAACCTGCTGATTCACCGCGTAAGGGATATTGTTACCGTTGGGCGGAGCGACAGGTTGGATAAGGAGGTGGTACTTGCCGGCGAAATTTGCATCGAGGCAAGAAATGAATTCGACGACGAGATGTTCCCGAATGTTGAGTTTATTATCAACATTAATAATTTTCAGGTTGAATGCGACAAGCAGAAGATAATCCGGGCTATACGCAATGCCGTGGAGAACGGCATCGGGGCCTTGCAGGAAAAGCAGGGGAGCATTACTATCTCGTGCAGTAAAGATACGAGGAATGCTTATTTTTCTATAAAAGATTCCGGTGTCGGGTTGGATTCCGAATCAAGAAAGAAGATGCTTGTGCCGTATTATTCAACATCAAGAAGCCGCGGCGGCACTGGCATTGGCACGATGATTATGCAGCATGTGGCCGAGCTTCACGGCGGCGACATTATCATCAACTCGGAACCGGGCAAAGGGACTGAAATTATTTTCAAAATTCCCAACCGGATTTAGCAGGCTCTTTTTGCCAACTCCTTCCCATATCGGAATTTGGAAATTAGATAAGGCCAAAGGATAAATAGCCCCGTGCTTTAGCTCGTGGGAAAAGGAAGACATAAAATATTTTACCTCTCCGGAGGAAAGCCACCGCATCAATGGGAACAATGAACATCGAACGGGAAAATATTATTAAAATCATCAAAGGCAAGAGGATTGCCGGGGTTGATTACGGCAGGAAAAGGGTAGGCCTGGCCGTAAGCGACGAATTGCATGTGACGGTTTCGCCGCGGAAAGCATTGATTTTTGATTGTAATGATTTTATGGAGCAGTTGATTGCTTTTCTTAACAATGAGAATATCGGTGCAATTGTTGTTGGTGTGCCCTACGGGGCTGGCAGCAAAAGCACTGAAATAATTAATGAATGCAAGGAATTAATTAAGGATTTGAGAACTAAATCGGAACTGCCCGTGTTCGAGCAGGATGAATCTTTTTCATCTAAGGAAGCAGTCAGTACTATGATTAATATCGGCAGGAAAAGGAAATACCGCAGAGAAAAAGGGAATATTGATTCGATTGCAGCTTCGATTATTTTACGCGATTTTTTAAATGAAAATGAGGGCTATTCGCTATGACAGGTAGTTTGATTAGTAGTTCTGATAAATACAAATGTTTTATAAGCAAGTGCTCAAAATACGGTTTGCAGTTAGTATTGATTTTCGCAATGTTTTTTGGAGCCGCGGATGCACAGATAGACAAGACATTATATTACTCCTTTGGCAAGAAGTTTTATACCGAAGCCTTCGTTCAGCCTGCCGGTTCGGCCGATTCAATTGATGTGGTGATAATTGTCAGGCTGGCTTATGACGCGATTTCGTTCATGCAGGAAATCAAGCACGGCAACTCAAAGCAATTTTCCGGTGTGGCAAATATCGAAGTATCTTTTCGTGATGAAATCGGAGTTATCAGAAAACGTGTGAACTGGCGTGATACGGTAATTGTTGATAATTACGAAAGCACTAATTCGAAGGACAGTTTTATCACGGGAGTGCTGAATATAACATTGCATTCGGGACAGTATACGGTGACATCTGAAATTTTGGATGATTTCAAGAAAAATATCAAAAAACAGAAGTTTAAGATAGGCAAGGCCAGCTTTGCAAGCAGCGAGACAATTGCAGATGATATTTTCGTTTATAAGAAGCAAGTGTCCGGCGAGGAAATAATCCTGCCGTATGCTTTGGGTGATAATATTGATTTCACATCATTCGACCCGATTGTTTTTGTCAGTGTGTCCTACGGGGATTCGCCGGGTAATTATTTTTATTCTGTTGTGAAAACAGAGTCTAAAGACAAAACCATCGGATGGGATAAAGAGATCAATTTATCCGGGCTTACCGGCTTTTTGCCGAACAGGAAACTAATTGTTGTTAAATCAAATTCCGTTAGTTCTTTCGAAACAGTCGAGTATAATGAAAAAAATAACAACATACCAAACGGGCAGCATCAAAATAATTTTGGCCTGCTTGAAATAGTTTTGCCCTCGAACGAATTGGTGCCGGGCAATTATGAATTATTGGTCTTCAAAGATGGCGGCAATGATACTTTAAGAAAAGAATTTAGTGTGATATGGGTGAATAAACCACTATCAATGAAGGATATAAATTATGCAACGGAATTAATGTATTACCTGCTGACCGACGATGAATATGATATAATGCGTGATGGATCGAAAAAGGAGATGGCAAGGAAATTTCACGAATATTGGAAAAGCAAAGACCCAACTCCCGCCACACCGTTTAATGAAGCAATGTCAACATATTTTAAAAGAGTAGACCATTCGTATTTTAATTTCCAGACCATATCCGAAAAAGACGGGGCAAAAACTGACAGGGGCAAAATATATATACTTTACGGAGCGCCGGACAGCGTGGCTACATCATTGGAAAATGGCAATTCCCGTGAAGTATGGGTATATGAAAGGCTGAAGAAGGAGTTTATTTTTGAAACTATTGCCGTAGGTATATATAAATTAGTCGATATTAAAAAATAATAGATAGGAGCAGGAAGCTGGGCATTGGTGATGAGAATTGGATTGTTTGATATGGAGATTTGGCCGGCAATGCCTTGCTAATAAAGTAATCCGCCCCATGGAAAAGAGATAAAAGGGGATGACTATTTCAATCATAAATTATGAATTATATTTTTAAGCATTAGATTGTGACCGCCAATAACTCTAATAATAATTCATTTTTGTATCATTGACTGTCCGGTAAAAAATGAGAGTTGCTCTTAACTAATATCTGATTAATATGACTTGTCATCCTTCGACTCCGGCCAGAATGACACTGCATTGAATATCGGCAAGGATTTGGAACGATTCATATTTTTAACCGGACACTACTATTCCACAGCACACTACAGAACCGTATTTGCAGCAAGAAATTACTTTAAGTAATATATTCTTTTAACAACTGCCTTCTTATCGAATTGTAGAACAGCTGAGTATTGGCCGGCAGATAAATCAATTCCATTGTCATCTTTTCCGTCCCAAATAAACCTATGGTTTCCGGCAGTTAGATAATTTCCGGTTATGGTTTTAACAATTTCACCGTTCGTACTGACAATGAATAAAGAAACTACGCCACCATGCTTCATTGAGTAGTCGATGGCAGTATCATCAGAAAATGGGTTCGGCGATATTGAAACCGCAGACAAATAATTGCCCGCAGAAATAGAACTTATATCTGGCTTGCTGCTGGCATCTCCGGGATTATAAACTATCTCCGGGTCTCCCGGGCCAGGCTGGCCAAATGTCCAATTGCCTTCCGGGTCCTGAAGTTCGGTTCCATTGGTAAAACCGTCGCCATCTGAATCCCTTGAGGCAAGACTTGAGCTCCAAATAACATTCCCACTATTATCCAAATAATCATCCGAAACTGTCCGGCCGAAAGAAGTTAACTGGCCCCCACCTTGCGGACTAACATGGCAATTTGCACAACTATTGATACTGCCATTTGGCAATTGTGCAGCTCTGAACTCGCGCGAATGTATATCTGTGTAATTAATAATAATTACAAAAAATACAGTCAATAATATTGTTAATCTTCTGAACATAAGACCCTCATAAATTAATAATTTGTAATATTTACTAATGAAGGTTTACCTATTAAATTATTTCAATCTGCATTTATCTTTTCTGTGACTATTGTGTTCCGAAACCGTAAAATGAAGGGATGAAATAGTGAATAACAAAAGTATTTTTCAAATTAAAGCCTTCAATATTTTGTATCTTGCAGTGTTATGCGAACCGTTATTGAGGAAAAGAATTGAAGAAAAAGAGTCAATGAAATATGCTATATACATAGCGTTTATTATTATGACATACTGCAATCTTTGCCTTTATGCTGATAATATTACTGATACCACAGCACATAGAATTGGAATTATTTTGGATTATGGATTGCCTGGCGGTGTCAAATCTTTTTCGTCTCTTCGAGGAACTGCTAACTGCTGTACGGATTATGAGGAGTTCGCGGGACAGACTTTCGGAGCCGGTTTGCAATATTATTTTCCAGTGAACCCGAAATGGAGCATCCGGCTTAAGATAGGATATTATACTAACAATCTTGAATTGAGAGATGTTGAAGATGAACAGATTAATGTTGGCGGCGTGCTTTTCGATGGGCAGTTTGCGCATAACCTCTCAATTAATTATTCAAACTATTTCACTCAAATAGTTGTCGGTTACGTTGTTATAGAGGATATGACAATTGTTGTAGGTGGCAAGTTGATGTTAAACAGCGAATTGAAATATGAGCAATATGAGAGGATTATCAGGCCGGAAGACCGCGGAGTTTTCGTCGATACCGAAACAAGAACCAGAAACGAATTATCCGGTGAAATCAGCAATTTAAATAAAGTCATCCCGGCTTTTACAATCGGGGCCTGCTACGACCTTCCGCTAAACGAAAATAGGTCTGCCATATTATCACCTGAAATTGCATTCGAGAGTAATTTTTTATCTTTAATCAAAGATTCGGATTGGAATATGTACTCTATCCATTTCGGAATTACAATCTCAATTAATATCACTCAATGAAATTGGAATTAGCCTTGCTTAGAAATATCAGTAAGAATTAATCCGCAACTTTATTATTTATATTTGCCAAATCAGTCAAATGTTTTCTGTCGGGCTTTATTTCAGCTTGCTTGTACATCTCGGGGAATGTTAGAAATCTTATGGGTATTTTGAACTTGGCGAGTTTAGAAGACAGCTCCCTTTTAATCATATTTTCATCAAGCTGAGTTGCCATATCCACATAAGCAACCGGACAGGAGCCGAATTCCAAATCAACTATGGGCACAACAATAGCAAGGTGCACAGAATCAATATTCAATAATGCTTTTTCAATTTCCTCGGGATGGATATTCTCGCCGCCGGATATGAACATATTGTCCTTTCTGCCATTGACAATTAGCCCGCCATTCTCATCTAACTCCCCAATATCGGCAGTGTGGAACCAGCCCTTCGTGTCTGTTGGCAAATCTATACTGTCCTTGTCAATATAACCTTTGAAGAGAGTTTCGCCACGGACTAATATTTCACTATCCTTCGCAATTCTCAGGTCGCGATATTTAAGTATTCCTGGATTATGGATATATTTACTTTTATGCAACGAAGTGGTTGCCACCTGCGAACTCATCTCGGTCAGGCCATAAGATTGGTAGATGCTAATTCCATAATCGATTGCCTTTTCAATTAATTTCGTTGGCAGAGGCCCGCCGCCAAGCAGGACTGCCTTCAACTTCGACAAACATTTTCTTCGCTTCTTGCCTTCCATTAATCTGATAAATTGTGTTGATACAAGTGAAATATGAGTGATGCCAAATGCTTCCCTAACGTTTTCTATCGGGCTTTCACCGGCAATAACAACTGCGCCGCCGGCAAGCATTGCCCTGAATAGAACTGCAAGCCCGCCAACGTGGTATAGCGGCAGCGACAACAACCATTTGTCATCCGAATCAAAGGGAATATGCTCATTCGACCCCAAAGCACTATAATAATGATTGCCGAAAGTATGCAGCACGGCCTTAGGTTTACCGCTGCTGCCGGATGTGAATACTATCGTAGCCTGCTGGTCGAAGCCAATATTGTCAAAAAGATAATGTACGTCTGATTTATACCCGGCTATCTCGCCGATTGCTTGAGAATATATTTCGCATAAATTGATAACGTTAACCTCAGAACTAATCATTATGTCAGCGGTTGAAATGAGAATGCGGCAATTAATCGATTTGAGCATATCATCAATTTGCTCATCGGGCAATCTAATATTTAATGGAACGGCCACCGCACCGCAATGGATAGTGGCAAATATAAGTAAGGCCATGCCGGGGGAATTCGGGCTGTGAATGGCAATCCTGCTATTTTGCCCAATCCCCATTTTGGTTAGCAAGTCGGAGAGGGCAATGATAAGATTACCGGCCTTTCTATAACTGATAGATTCATCTGGTGATATGATATATGGATTACTTGGAATTGGCATTTCAATCAGGCACTTTTCTCAATAGATTCATATTTAAATAATCAGCAGTGGCATTTATTTTCACAATAGATACACGCGGGCCGAAATCATCGAAAGAAGCAAATGTCAAATCATCTTTTAACCATTTGTACGTATCCAGACCAGCAGCAGATGGTATTTTGTTGAATGCAGCAGCGATATTAATCAATGCTTTCAGGCCGATTCCGCTTTCAAAACAAGAGCTTATCACGGCTTTCTTTCCTGCGGAATATGCTTTTTCATATATCTCGGCCATCTTCTTGTAAGAGCCTATGGCCGTTGGCTTTAGAATAAATGCTCCGACGAAATCCGAATGAAAATATTCTGCCAAATCCGCTCTGTCTGTGATTGTTTCGTCAAGAGCCACCGGCACATTAGTTGTATTGTGGAAATTACATAATTGTGTAATGTCGTCCAAAGGCTCTTCGATATATTCTATGCAGGCTGTATCCAGTCCTTTGAATAGATTAACAGCTATATTAAGGCTTAAGCTACGGTTGGCGTCAAGGCGAATTTTGACAGCATTCTCATCCTTTGATGAGTTGCCGAGTGTATTATAGTTATTGACAACATCAATTATTACTTTAAGACTTGCCTTTTCCCATTCAATATCCTTTCCTACTTTGATTTTAATCGTTTTGTAACCATCTTCAATATATTGATTTATCCTTTTCGCGATATTTTCAGAATCGGAAATGATAAGCCCATTGAGTTCAACTGTTTCAGCTGCATTTGGGTTTAATAATAGGGCAAGTGATGTATTGATTCTTGATGCAAGTAAATTCAGTAGGGCTGTCTCGATTCCGAACCGCACCGACGGAAACATCTCAATCCTCTCAGTAAAATCCAGCATAGAGTCTACACGATCGGGCAAATTAATATCCGGCAATTCGGCAGCTACGGATTTAAGATTATCGAGCGCTGATGCCATGGATTCCGAATTCAGCCCCGGCAGAGGGGAGATTTCACCATAAGATGTGTTCCCGTTAGTATCAATAATTTCCATGACAAATCCCTGCCTGTGATGATAAACTGTATTCATCATAAGCAATGGCCTTAGCAGCGGAATATCAAAGTGGTAGATATTAATTGTTCTTATTGTCATTCTATTATTTAACAGGAAAAAATATTGGAATAATTGATAAGTAGCAGCACCTGACTGAAATTAAAGAAAACACACGAAAAATGAAAACATACGAAGTGTGAATCACACGAAGAATGAAGACACACGAAGAATGAAGACACACGAAGTGTGAAACACACGAAGAATGAAGACACACGAAGTGTGAAACACACGAAGAATGAAGACACACGAAGAATGAAGACACACGAAGTGTGTGTGTGTTAGGGCCGGCGAGTGAATTTCGAGAAATCGGGTTTACGTTTTTCGACAAACGCATTTTTCCCCTCCTGGCCCTCCTCGGTCATATAATAAAGCATAGTGGCATTGCCGGCAAGTTCCTGCAGGCCTGCCTGCCCGTCGCAATCCGCATTAAGGGCAGCCTTTAGGCACCTGATAGCCATCGGCGAATTAGCCAGCATTTCACGGCACCACTGAACTGTCTACTCTTCTAATTTTTCATAAGGCACGACGGTGTTTACAAGCCCCATGTCGAGGGCCTGGCGGGCGTTATATTGCCGGCACAGAAACCAAATTTCGCGGGCCTTCTTCTGCCCGACAATTCTTGCCATATAGCTTGCCCCATACCCGCCATCGAACGAGCCGACTTTAGGGCCGGTTTGGCCGAATATTGCATTATCGGCGGCGATTGTCAGGTCGCAAAGCATGTGCAGCACATGCCCTCCGCCAATTGCATAACCTGCCACCATCGCCACAACCGGCTTGGGACAGGTACGAATCTGGCGCTGGAAATCGAGTACGTTCAGCCTGTGAACTCCTTGCCCATCCACATAGCCGGCCTCGCCGCGAATCCTTTGGTCGCCGCCGGAACAAAAGGCCTTTTCACCTTCGCCCGTCAGGATAATTACTCCAACTTCGGGGTCCTGCCTTGCGTCTTCGAATGCCTTAGACATCTCCATAACGGTAGTGGGGCGGAAAGCGTTCCTCACCTCGGGCCTGTTGATTGTAATTTTGGCTATGCCCTCGAATTTATGGAATTTAATATCTTCGTAATCCCCGCAATTGGCCCAATCAAAATTATTCATTTAATGTTCCTTCATATTTCTTATGATTTATTTTCTTTATTATTAATTTTCTTATATGATTAATTAGTTAGAAAACCATTCACATAATTAACAAAAATATCGCTTCTGTCAAAGTGTGAATTATGTCCGGCACCTGCGATAATTTCTATTCCGGCTTTAACGTTTAGCCCACACATTTCATTTGCAATTGCAGTATACTTTTTGTCATATTCCCCAGCTATTAATAATGATTCAACCCGGAGCGAAGCCCATTCCCCCCACAGCGATGGCTGGCAGCCAGTTCCCATATACTTCAACGATTTTGCTAATTCCGATTTGCAATTGAGCATCCGGCGGGCCATCAGTTTGTCGTAACCAGTGCTTTTCTTCATCAATCCGAACAAAGGCATATCATACCACTGGCCAGTGAAATCGCTTAAATGCATATTAATAATCTTTTCCGAAAGAGCTTCGTCGTCTTTTTGCCGGATTACTCTTTCTTCGTGAGTCCTTAGCCCGGGCGATGATGATTCCAGAACTAATCTGCCGATTCTCCCCGGATAGTGGATTGCCATGAACAAAGCCAGCCGGCCGCCCATAGAATAGCCGAGCAAATCAAAAGTATCAATGCCAAGATTATCGGCGAATTCAATAATTCCACTTGCCGCATTTTCCATATTATACAGGCTGCCATCGCCATTCACCACTGTGCCGCCATGCCCGGGCAGGTCGATTGCAATGCAAGGGCGTGCTTCTTTCAATCCGTCAATAATATCCGCCCAATCGTCTTTGCTGCCCATAAAGCCATGCAAAAGAATCAGCGGCGGCGGGCCCGAATTCGCTTCGGCCGGATTGTGGTTTATTGAATCCTTTGTAGCCGAAAAGCTGAATTTATACTTGTCTGACATGATTCTTATCGATTTCTTTTTTAATCCCACATTGTGGGTTTAATTCCCCGCTGCTTGCGGCGATTATTAGATTCTGTTAAACATTAATTCCCCACTGCTTGCGGCGGGGTAGTTCATTTAAAGATTGCAATTTCTTATGGGCCTCTACATTGTCGTTGCTGCTGATTGCGATTTCTATAATAATAGAGCTATCCGAATCAAGGGCTGTTTTATATCGATCGGTGAATTCGCCCGGGTTGTCGCAATGGCAATATTCTATCCCGAATCCATTGGCGAAACTCTCGAAATGGTATTCATGCGGCGCCGTCCAGAATTCATCGAATACGTCCTTATTTTCCGAAATAGGGAGATAGGAGAAAATCCCGCCGCCACCGTTATTAATAATTATTATAATAATCCTTTGGCTGCATTTTGGCACCAGATCGAGGGAATTAATATCATGCAGAGCCGACAAGTCGCCGGAAACGAGTGTGACTCCCGAATTCCGCCCGCAGGCAAAACCGCAGGCAGAGGCAATAATTCCGTCTATGCCGCTTGCCCCGCGATTGCCGGCAGTCGAAATATACCGGCTGCCCGGAGGGCCGTATTTAAGGCCTATGGCGCCATACATATCCATGTCCCTCACCGGCATACTGCTGGCAAGGAAAAGCCCTTCCGATTCGGGGATCATATCCGATATGATATTTGCTACCTGAATTTCATTGAATTTGCCGGAGCGATTGGCCGTATAGTCCCCAATTATAGTATGGGCCGTATTGGATAATTCTTTCCAATAATTCACATAATCGTAATCAAAATTTGTCCTCTCCACGCATGATAAATCCAGGCAAAATGATTCAATATCTGCTTCGACCCTGTGGGTAACAAGATGATTCGGGTCATGCCTGCCGGGATGATCCGCTACTAAGATATAGTTCTTTGGCTTGATTTTGCCCAGGTATTCCAAAAGGCGTTTCGAGACTGGCTGCCCGCCAAAATGCAGGACGGTGTCCGGTGCGTTATTCAGCGGGCTGTCGGACAATAGAACCTGGTCGAAGTAATTAATGATATACTTGCGGTTGATGAAACGCAAACCGGAAAGCACATCCGGGAACATCGGCCATCGTAAATATTTTGCCAATCTCTTGACTTCTTCCGCCTGAGGTTGATTGCCAAGCCGGCCGGCTATGATGATACCTTTTCCGGTTCCCAACACTATATTATAGATTACATTATGGATTTCGGCCAGGTCATCACTGAGAATATCCTTTAGCCCGGACATGTATTTGGTATATGGATTATCCGAATCAATCCAGTTATTAATACTATTAAGATAAGCAGGCGGAATTTCATCGCTACCGCCCGACAGCGGCTCGCGGAACATGCAATTAATATGCACCGGGCCGGGGGGCGAACCGGCAGCCCTGGAAACGGCCTGATCCATTGTGGTGAGCACAAAAGCCGGGCCAATATCTCCGCCAGGGCATGGCAGATTGAACTTCCACCGCGCAAAAGAGCTGAAAATATCAGTTTGATTAATCGTTTGGTTGGCGCCGGCTTTCTGGAGTTCCGGCGGGCGGTCTGCCGACAGGATAATCATGGGGATGAAATCGGAATCCGCTTCGACAACAGCCGGAAGATAATTGGCTGCGGCAGTGCCGGATGTGCAGATCAGCACTGCCGGCCGGCCGGCGCTTCGGGCATAACCCAGGCCGTGGAAGGCTGCCCCACGCTCGTCATAGCAGATAATGGACTTGGCCCTCGGATTCTTCGCAACTGCATAGGCCAAGGGCGTGGAGCGCGACCCCGTGGATATGCAAAAATAATCAATGCCGTTCCTGACCAGCTCTTCCACAATGAGCGTTGCCCATAGTATATTATAATTGTTAGACTTAATGCCAATATCAACGGTGTTAGTCATCATCAAAAATTCTCATAAAATTCGCTAATTTATGATTTATCTCTTCCCACTCTGCCTCTGGGCCGGAGCCTTCAACAATCCCGGCGCCGGAATACAAATATAGCTTATCATTTTGAATTAATCCCGATCTGATTGCAACGGCAAACTCGGCTTCGTCGTGGCTGAGCCATCCGATGGGGGCGGCATACCACCCTCGTCCGAATGGCTCTGAACGGCGAATGAATTCAAGTGCATCTTTTTGGGGTACGCCTGCCACGGCCGGTGTGGGGTGGAGCGCCTTTATAATATCCCAATCCGATATGTGCGGCCAAAGCTCGCCCGACAGGCTGCTGTGCAGGTGCTGAACCCTGCTGAATTTTCTAACCTGTACCGCACCGCTATGGCTAATATCCGAGCAGATTTCCTTCAATCTGTCAGATAAATATTCAGCGACCATTGCCTGCTCCTCGACATCCTTGCTGCTGTTCAATAATTGGTTTTCCAGTTTTTTGTCTTCGTCTTCATTATCCCCCCGTCTTATTGTACCGGCGAGTGCATCGCAATTTATCACATTGCCGGTTCTTTTATACAGCCGTTCGGGGCTTGCTCCCATAAAGGCAGAATAATTATTTGAATCGGAATAATTATTTGAATCGGAATAATTGTTAGAATCGGAAAAATTATTTGAATCGGAAAAATTATTTGAATCGGAATTAATACCCGCAGCAAAATAAAATGTGAACGAATCCGGGTTGCATTTCTTTAATTTACCGTAAACCTCCATGCTGCCGGGGGGATTATCAAAAGATATTTCGGTTTCTCTTGCAAGGACTATTTTCCTACACTTGCCGGATTTAATTACTTCCGCCGCCTCTGTGACATTTAGTTCCCACTCCTCCTTATCCGGTTTATGCTTAACCGCCGCAATTCGGCAGCCGGAGTTAATATTCCTGGTAGAAGTAAATCGGGCAGAAGTAAAAAGTTTATTCAACTCTTTATTGGCATTCGAGATAATCGATTCCGGATTATTCTCAGCGTAAATAGTAAAATTGAATGTGAGAGTAATTCCCTGATTATTAATCACTTCGAATATTGGAATGAAGAAGAAATCAGCAGGGAAATTATTCCAAACAGTTCCATTTGTATTTCCCGAATCGAACATAATACCGCCGTAAATCCTATGCCTATCAGAATATTCGGACAAGGAGTCAAAAGGAATTCGCCGGCAAATCCCATAGGCAGCAATATCGAGGCTGCCGTCCCTGTCGCTCCATAGGAATTTGCAGCCGTAAGCCGCTCCGATTGAGCCGGTGGGATTCAGGCAATGGTTGAAATCGTTATTTAAATTTATGGTTATAGTATGAACTCCCTGGCCGGATATATTATTGAATTTAGAATCATCAATATATTCGCGAATTTTTGTTAAAAGCTCGGCTCTTATATCACCTATGATATTATCAGAAGTTCTTATAGTCATAACCCGCATTATTCATAATATATTTAAGATGCCTGATTGACAATGGGTTTCAGATATTATTTTATTCTCAATTTTGAGCCAAGTATTATTGCCACACTCTCAACTTAACACTCATATTCCCAAATAGATACTAAGCTCTTGAGAAAAGACCCGAAATATTCGGGATAAATCGAAATATTGGTTTGGGATAAAACAAAAGATAAGGATTTAATTATTCTAATAAAAACGAATATACGGCAGAACCGGGCATCACTTTTATATATGTATCCGATTTGCTGCTTGGCGGATGCTTGCTTTTTGCGTGCAGGGCATTTAAGCTGCCTCGGTATTGTTACTCGTAAAGAATTGAATCTGTTAGAGCAGTAGCGTCCGGTTAAAAAGCAGCTGAACAGGTCGAATCATTGTTATCAACTACGTTTTGCTCTATATGGTGCTGTTTTAGATATGATTTGGATTTTGCAGAATAAACTATTAATTCATCTCATTCCGGACTCGATCCGGAATCCATCGTGAAACTATCATATAGCCCATGAATACTGGATTCTGAAACAAGTTCCGCAATGACATATCATAGTTATTAGGAATTCTTTTAAAATGATTCACATATTTAACCGGGCACTACTGATATTAGAGCAGAGATATTTGCTAAAATTTATCTCAAAAAAATGTATATATTGCTATTTATTTATTTTGTGATATTCCCGAAATATATTTTGTTCAACCAAAGAGTAAACTACTAATTTGAATAGATCGGAAATACTTAATGTTTTTAATGGCGCACCCGCGATAATAGCCGGGCCGTGTTCCATCGAATCTGGCCGGCAGGTGATGCAGCTGGCCGGCGAGCTTTCCGCATTAGGCATAAGGTTTCTTCGCGGCGGTGCTTTCAAACCCAGAACTTCCCCGGATGCTTTCCAAGGGCTTGGCTCTGAAGCGATAGACTATATCCGCAAAGCTGCCGACCGGCATGATATGTATGTTGTTTCGGAAATTCTTGACCAGGATCAGCTGGATCAATGCTACGACAAAATTGATGTAATTCAAATTGGCAGCCGGAACATGGCGTCGTACGGACTATTGAAAATCATAGGAAAGAAAACCGCTGCCGGCCAGAAACCCGTGCTTCTTAAAAGGGGCTTCAGCGCTACCATCGGCGAGCTGCTCGGGGCGGCGGATTATATCAGGCAAAAGGGCAATCCGAATGTATGGCTGTGCTTACGCGGGATAAGAACTTTCGAGCAGATCGATTCCATATTCCGGTTCACCCCGGATTTGGGCAGTATTGTTGAAATAAAGCAGCGGTCGGACCTGCCGGTGCTATACGACCCGTCGCATTCAACGGGAGATTCGAAGTTCGTGATTCCAATTGCTAAGGCAGCTCTTCAGCTTGGGGCCGACGGACTGTTGATCGAAACACATAATAATCCCGAAAAAGCCCTGACCGACGGCAAACAGAGTGTGCTTCCGTCAGCACTATCGGCATTATTAGATAGAGACTTCTGAAAAATAGACATTCTGAACCCTTCGACATAGTTTATCCTGAGCGAAGCCGAAGGGCTCAGGATAGACTGCCGAAGGGCTCAGGGTGACTACTTTAGTGTCATAGTGAGCGGAGTCGAACTATAGACACGATCGGCCTGACTCAGGATAAACTCCATGAAGAATCCAGTATTCATGCGGGTTCTGGATTCTTCGCTCCACTTGGTTACACTCTGAATGACAGTTTTCAAATAGCCTATTTCGCCATAATGACTATTTAAATTAAATTATTCAGAAGTCTCATATAATTAATGCATTATTGTCACAAGTGTCCGGTTAAAAAGCATTGAATAATTGGTAATCACAGTTATAGTCAGTATTATACCCTATATTGTGTTAATACGGATGTATTTTCGAATAAAACGAAAATTATAGTTAAAGCTTGTCATGCCGGGCTTGATCCGGCATCCATCTTGAAACTATCAAATAGCCCATGAATACTGGATTCTGATACAAGTTCCGCAATGACATATCATAGTTATCAGGTATTCATTTAAAATGATTCACATATTTAACCGGACACTACTGCATTATTGTATAATAAATAGGGTTGACTTATTAATTTATGTGTACGATATTATGCGAGTCTCATTCCCTAATTCCGATACTGGGAATGCGGGTTTATCATTCCGACAGTTCTTACATCTAACACAAATCAGGAGCTATTCTAAACTATAAGAAGCACAAAACAGCCGAAAATTAAAGCAATTACATTTTATATATATACGAAATTGAGAGAATAAATTCATGCAAAAAATAGACCTCCGAAAATCGTTTGACATAAGCAGAATCAAACTTGATAATGGCCTTGATGTAATTATTATCGACAAGCCGGGCAGCCCGGTTGTAAGCATTAACCTTGCCTACAAGGTGGGGTCGAAGGACGAGGCCGAGGGCAAGACGGGCCTGGCGCACCTGTTCGAGCACATGATGTTCGAAGGCACAAAGAACGTGCCAAAAGGCGAATTCGACAAGCTCTGCTCGCTGGCCGGCGGCACCAACAATGCCTACACCACCTACGACTGGACTGCATATACCATGACTTTGCCATCGCACCAGCTGGAGCTGGGATTGTGGCTGGAGTCCGACCGGATGATGAATTTCGATATTCTGCAAAGCACCCTTGCCAACCAGCAAAAAGTGGTGACGGAAGAAATATCGCAAACTATCGACAATCAGCCCTACGGCAAATGGCGGGTGGAACAGGCAAAAGCAGCTTTTATGAATTCATGCTCCTACTCGTGGGAAGTTCATGGGAATGTGGATGATGTTGCTGCGGCTACTGTCGGGGATTGCCGCGAATTCCATAGTTTTTATTACAGGCCTGGCAATGCCTGCTTGATTATTTGCGGGGATGTGGATAATGACGAGGCCTTTAATCTGGTCAATAAATATTTTCAGCAGCCGGGCATGAAGGGCGAAATCCGTAGAAATGCGTTTAAGAAATCAGATGCATTGGGCGGCAAGCGGGTTGAGTTCAGTGACAATGTCCCTCTATCGGCTGTTTTTCTGTCTTATCACATTGGCGGGTTTATGAACGAGGAAGAGATGCTATCCGGCGAAGTATTGGCCAATATTGCTTCCAACGGGCGAAGCTCAAGGCTCTATAATTCATTGGTTTATGAGAAACAGGCGGCCTCGTCTGCCGGCGCATTTGCGGACAAACGCGAGCATAGTTCATTGATTACTTTCTATGCAATTGCCAATTCGCCGGATATTAAATGCGAGGAATTGAACAGTCATCTGATTTCGGAGATTGATAAATTTGCATCAACGGAGGTAGAAGATAAGGAACTGGAGAAGTCAAGAAATATTGTGACGGCTTCGGCTGCCAATGAAATTCAATATTCATCCGGCATAGCGGATTTGGTGGCCAACAATGCACTGTTTTGGGATGATCCGTTCAGGGTTTACGGCCTGTTGGATAAGTACCATAATGTAAATAAAAAAGATATCAGAAAAATCGCAAATAAATATTTTACGAATGGTAATTCTGTCAGGACAGATGTGGTTCCGGGATGAGTTATCTAATAATCAGCAAGTTATGGTAAGTTGTTGAAATGAGGATAGTTATAATTGTTATGTTGGTTATTAATAGAGATTGCGGATGTTTTTTGTAAAATAAATGAAATAATATTTGGAAAAGTATTTTTTTTTATTCGATTCAGGGTTAAGGGAAGGCAATTAACAAAGTGGCAAATAATCCAATAAAACATATTACCATGCTTTCATGACTTCGTTTGCGTTTTTTTATTAATATGTTTTTTCTATTAATAATTTATTAGGAGTTATTTAATGAAACTATCACGTTTGAAAATGATCTTTTTTATAGCTCTTGTAATAAGTATATCATCATTTCCGGAGTTATTCTCCCAGTGTCCTTCAACTGCCGGGTGGAATGACAAAGAAGCATCTTATGATCCATATCCTCATCAATTGTTAGGTAGAGTAGATTTCAAAGAAAAAGTTACCGGAAATACGCACGAGGTCGTAGTTGATTGGTCAACATTAGATGGGCCTCCGCCTTGGGGAATTTCAATGGATGACTGGAAGGAAATGATGAAATTGGCAATTATTAATAAAGCTTTAGGAAATGAGTCCGGATTGTGTACATTACATCCGAATGAAGAAAAGCATGTTATTTTCTATGAAGAAGTTGATTGTAACGTCGGCCTGGCATGTTATGTAAGAGTTAAAAGTGAAAGCTCCTTGACTTGCATCCCGCCTGCATGGGAACCGCCCCCTTCTTGGTTTAACTGGAGTAATGAGTATTATCATAAGAAGACTGAAGCTCTTGCTTGTGGAACCGGCTGCTGTGCCACAGACCTCACAATAAAATGCGAATCGAATCTATGGATTGTAACAAATGCCGAATTGACTATTACCGGATGCCCCACATCTACACATATTAATTGTTTAACAGGCAATACGATACATTGTCAAGCCGTTTGCTATTAAAAAAAGGATAGACATGAAAACGAAAATATTTATAGTTGTTTTAACATTATTTATTTCGGCAGAACTCCATTCTTCAGGTATCAAAATAGATACCTTTAGTTTTAACCTAATATCAATTGTTGATTCATATCAAAAAAATAATGACATTTATATTATAGGGGAATTTGAAGACTTGCCCGGGAGATTCTCAATACCCTCAATCTATAAATATGACGGGGCAAAATGGAAAGAGATTCCCGTAGAAATAAAAACTGAATATATTGAAACTCAACTATTGACAAATACAAGGTCTCAAATCAAAGTCGATTCTAAAAATAATATTTGGGTGTCCGGTTGGGCCATTTATAAATATATGGATGGCAAATGGGATATGTTTACAATCGAAGATGAATTTCAACAAGACAGGAAATTCCTTCAATTTGATATAGATAAATTTGATAATCTTTGGATTACTGCCGTTATATCAAGCACAGATAAACAAGTATATAAATCTGAGCTATATTATTTTGATGGCAATGATTTTAGATTAATATATGAGACTAAATCATTTTATAGTTTCGGTAAAACCGGTTTATTTGGCAAAAGCCTTCTTTCGCTCCCTGATGGCAGGGTCATTGTACATAGAAAATGGAATACTCTTGAGGAAGAAGATTATGCTTCGAGCCAGACTCATCCCGATCTCTGGATTTTTGATACTGATGGCAATCATCAGGAATTAAAGATACTAACCAGTGCGGGAGAGGATTATCTTGATCGTAATAAAAGACTTACAAAGATTATGATGGAGAATGAAAGGAAAATCTGGTTTACTACTGCAATGATACAATACCTGGAATATCCGCAGAATCCACTATGTTGCAGCGGACTATCGTATCTGAACCTGGAAAAATTGGAATGGACAGCATTCTACGAGGATAGCGGTTTGCCAAAATTTGGTGAGAATCTCTATCAGCCTATCTACAACATACTAAATTTGGGCGAGGGCCATAACATTGTGTTTGGAGGAAGGCGGCTTTTTGAAATAAATGAAGATGATTACCTTGAGGAATTAAGTTGGCCGGAGATATTAGATAACTCTACAATGATAATGTTTAATCCAAATTTCGGCAAAGAGTGGGTTGATGAGAAGCTTATTAATCTTTATGATACATCCGAAACTGCTGCCGGCCCAATTATTAACAATGCTTTTGTTGTCAACGGGAATGAAATTTGGATGCAAACGCAACATGGTATTATTGTTTATAAGGGCTTTATTTCATCAGTAATACCGGATGAAGAAAAATCGGTTAGCATATATCCCAACCCGGCGACAGAAAATCTCACTATTGATACTGAAATAGAATTCTCAGATTATAGGGTTGTGGATTTATTAGGTATTACGTTGATAAGTGGTGAGTTCTCAGAGAATATTAATGTACAGAATTTATCAACCGGTATGTATTTCTTATCTCTGACAAAACCAAATTTTGAGATAATTAATTTGGAATTTATTAAAAAATAGAAAAAGGGCATGAAATGAAAATCCAATTGATTATTTTTATTTGTTTGATTAGCATGTTTTTCTCAATAAACTTATTGGCTCAATGCCCATCTGGCGGCGGGCCGTGGAGTTCCGGTACTTTTACAAAGGATATAGGGTGGGGCGAATCCGCCTCTGTGGATTATGAACATAGGGGCAGTGGGGGAAGTTATGATTTGAAAATAGATTGGTCAACTTTATCAAATAATTCTCAATTTATTAGAGACGCTGCCTGGAAAAAAATACTGGAACAAGAACTTGTCACAAGTTTACTTCCAGTAGTGCAAGAACCTTCTACGCGAACTGTTAATCTTTATTATGAAACCGAATGCAAGGCTACATTAGTAGCAAAAGTGGAAGTTGATAAATCCTACGAAACATGTTGCCCGGAAGGCATTTCCGAATCATTCGGGGAATATATAGAAAACATAAACGGTGTTGATCACTTTTTTGTTAATGTAACCAAAAGCATAACATGCGGCATGAAATGTTGCAAGAGAGTATATACAGTTAAATCAGCTTATGATATTATTGAAGAAATATGGTACAACTATATTGACGGCGTAGAAACTTTTGCGGTAAATAGTTGCGACCCAACTTCAGAGTATCTTGATTGTGATGGCAACCCGATACCTTGCATTGACGGAAGTTGTGATTGAGCATTTGCCTTGGCGCTGGCACTGATGTTCTTTTTTGAATCGAGATTTATATATAATTTTGAAAATGACACAATGGAAATCAACCTAATAAATCTAAAAATAATTACCTGAATATCAGCGACGAATCGCCGTAGCTGAGGAAGCGGTAATTATTTGACATTGCGTCCTGATAAATCTTCCTCCAGTTATCGCCGCCCGAAAAGGCTGCAACCAATAATATTAATGTGCTTTTGGGCAGATGATAGTTTGTTATCAGAGCGTCGGCTGTTCTGATTTCGTAGCCCGGTACGATAATCACCTTTGTTTTACCAAACAGCCCGGCCAAATCATACTTCTCCATTTTTTCAATTACTGCCCCGAAAGCCTCGGCCGCACCCGGAAAGCCTTTAACTCTATCATAATTATACGGATACCACTGGCCGATTTCGAATAAATCCGGATTATTAATACCACCATTGATAATCATAACGCCGAGCCAATAGATGGATTCGAGCGTGCGAAGCGAAGTGGTTCCTGTGGAGACAAGCTTTGCTCCGGGCTGCCTGTTCATCAAAAAGTGGTGAATCTTTATAAGGCTTTGTTTATTAATATTAATTAGTTCTTCGTGCATTTCATGGCCTGAAATATCCTCGGAATCGACAGGTTTGAACGTGCCAGGGCCAACATGCAGAGTAAGGCTTGCAAAGCCTATCCCGTTTATTTTCATCGAATTAATGATTTCGTTGTTGAAATGAAGCCCGGCGGTTGGTGCGGCCACCGAGCCGTCATTTTTGGCATAAATCGTCTGATAACGGTTTTCATCTGAAGATTCCGGCTGCCTTTTGATATAGGGTGGAAGCGGGGTTTGGCCGATTTTATGCAGCAGTTCCGAAAACGACATATCCCTATTTGGCCAGCTAAATTCCACAGTTGCCTCACTGGCGGACTTTTCTAATATGCGGGCACGGCAATCGCAGTCCGAATTCAGCACCATGCCAATATTTATTTTCCTTCCGCCAATAATACATTTCCACCGGACGGGCGATTTCGAGGCCATAGCCACTTGCGGGTCCGGGCCGGGGCCAATCGGCTCCACGCATAGTATCTCCGCTTTCCCGCCGCTTGGCTTGCGGGCCTGAATCCTTGCCGAGATCACCTTTGTTTCATTCAATACTATCAGCGAACCTTTGGGAATGAGATTCTCAATATCTTTGAATTTATGATGCGAAATTGAATCATGGCCGGAATCGTAAACAAGGAGCCTGCTTTCCTGCCGGTTATCTTGCGGATAGTAGGCAATCCTATCATTGGGCAGAACGTAGTCGTAGTCGTCTATCTTTATTTTTGGGATTAATGCTTCAGGCATATTTGCAGTTCGATTGTAAAACTGGAAATTATTAATTTAGGCCTACGAATAATTCGAATATTAATGTCATTTCTTCGCAAGCATGAACCCGGCCTTCGAATAAATATTGAATTCCCGTATTAGCTTTGCAGTTACTTTGTGGCCGCACTGTGTGGCAATATGTCTCTTATTCAGAAGTCTTCTATTATTAACTGACGTTACGCAAAGTGAAAATATATGCTTTATTTCTCAATTAAACGAGTTATTATTAATATCGCAGTTCATTAAGAGTATGCTGACTCCTGACCCTTAATACTTCGACAATAAAAAACAATAAGGTCATTAATGCGTAATACCAAAGATTAACTATTACAGTATCTCATAATAAATTAATATTAAACGTTCCGTCAGTTATTACAACTGACGAATGACGGCAGTATCTATATTGCCAGTTATAACAACTGGCGAAAGCAAAAGTGTAACAAAGCCGAGGGCTTAGATACAAGGGTTAACATTACAATTATTTATGAGATGATGCACTACGCTTTTCAAATTATAAACGATTCTAATTAGATTGCCCTCAAAAAGTACTAACTGTTTATTGTTATATTAATTACGAAAACTATTCAATTAGAAAGTGCAAGGAAATGGATTTATTATGCCCTTATGCCTTGCAGATTGTAGGACAACCCCCTGCTCGCTTTG